>NZ_JAUOEU010000033.1:0-52582 GCF_031932105.1 Shewanella sp. SP1S1-7 | reverse complement strand
GTCAGAGATGGCCACGGTAATAAACAGAATTTGCTTGGTGACAATAGCCTTGTGGAACCACCTGATCCCATCCCGAACTCAGAAGTGAAACGCAAACGCGCCGATGGTAGTGTGGGGTCTCCCCATGTGAGAGTAGGTCATCGCCAAGCATCCAAATAAACACAAAAGCCCTAGCCTAAACCGCTAGGGCTTTTGTGTTTATACGCTTCGCGAGAACCTATCTCGATGTCGGTCAATAAATGTTCCTTCAATATTGACACTTCCACCATCCATGGTGGTCGCCCCGCCGCTAAGCGGACTCCCCTGCTACGAAGACAAGCTTCTTCGCGTTCAATCATGGCTAAATACTACGTATTTATAGCGCTATGATTTCACCCCCATGTGAGAGTAGGTCATCGCCAAGCGCCTAATTATCTCATTGAGATGTAACGAAGCCAGCTGAATAAGCTGGCTTTTTTGCGTCTGAAATTTGCAGGAATTGATATATTTTCTTCCAACTTGCATTTTCCTTGCTATTTTTCTCACCAGCTCACCAGCTCACCAGCTCACCAGCTCACCAGCTCACCAGCTCACCAGCTCACCAGCTCACCAGCTCACCAGCTCACCAGCTCACCAGCTCACCAGCTCACTAGCTCACCAGCTCACCAGCTCACTAGCCATTTGAATTACTGAGTACATTTTCGATCTTAGGCTTTCTTATCTCGTTCTTGTCATAGTGCTATTACTTAATCTTGCGCATATCTAAAAGCCTAAGGTCTACTGAGGCAACACTCTTGCGTGTCTCTCAAGGTAACCGTTCGATACACAGATCGTATTGCCGGGCACTTCTCTGCGTTGATACCAAGGCGGATACTTAAGTTGTCAAAATGGGTGATTTAATTTGTTAGATTGAACCCATTCCTCTTCTTCAATCAATGCCTTTAGAACGACATTCCTTTTTTATCTTCTACCAGAATCAAATAGCAGTAACTTGGATTGTGAAATTTGCATACTTTTTCACTTGGTTTATTCCTATGTCCGTTGTCTTCAATTTAGGAATCATTTTTTAGCCTAGGACATCATTTCGACTTAAATCCAGCATAGTAGGTATTTCATTATGGAATATTGAATTAATGGCCCGATTTATGAGGATTAATGACTGGCCGCCTTTGAATTTATTTAATATTGGTAAGACCAATTTACATGTATATGGTTTTTTTGTTATCAATTGGTTATGTTTGTGGCGGATTAAGTTCAGCTTACTTTCTTGTTGCGTGATTTATTAGCTTTTAAATGTGATTTTTTATTCAAATGTTCTTTGGTTTGGTGGTCGCTATAGGTCTGTCTACGAGAGACCCATAGTTTGTAAACCGTTCAACCGATTGAATGTTGAACTTGTGATGCGATAGCGATGGTTTGGGGCAATCGTACTGTTGATAGGGATTGAGAGAGTAAGGGGGAAGGGGAGCTATGGAGGATGTAACACAATCTTTATTGGATGCCGTTGGCATTATGTTTTTGGGGATGGGCTTAGTATATTTATTTTTAAGTGTACTAATCCTTGGGATCCATGTGGTTGCGCGCTGGTGTGCAGTCGATGCTGCCTCAGCACGTTTTGCTAAAAATCATGCTAAAAGTCAGCAGAGGGTAGCGCAATCTGATGTTAAGCCTTTAGACCCAAATGTGGTCGCTGCGATTTCACTAGCGGTAAAGCAGTATCGTTCACAGATTAAGTAATGGGGAGCAGTATGACTTTTGTATCTAATTCTACGACGGCAGTGGCTAAGCCATTATTTTTAACTGATGTCGTTTTGCGGGACGCGCATCAATCTATTTTAGCAACGCGCTTACGCCTTGATGACATGTTACCGATTGCGCCATTACTCGATAAGATCGGTTTCTGGTCACTGGAATCTTGGGGTGGGGCGACGTTTGATGCCTGTATTCGTTATCTTGGTGAAGATCCTTGGGATCGGATTCGTGAGCTGAAAAAGGCCATGCCCAATACGCCACAGCAAATGTTGTTGCGTGGCCAAAACCTCTTAGGTTATCGCCATTATGCCGATGATTTAGTCACGCGTTTTGTTGAGCGCGCCCACACTAATGGCGTTGATGTATTTCGGATTTTCGATGCGATGAACGATGTGCGCAACCTCGAGACTGCGGTGAAAGCGGTGCGCCAAGTTGGCGGCCATGCGCAGGGGACGATTTCGTATACCACGAGTCCAGTGCATACCATAGAGACGTGGGTTGATATGGCAAAACGTCTCGAAGATATGGGATGCGATTCTTTGTGTATCAAAGATATGGCGGGGTTGCTTAAGCCGATGGAAGCGTTTGAGCTTATTAGCAGACTCAAATCTCAGACGCAACTTGTGTTATCTATGCATTGTCATGCGACGACAGGGTTGAGTACTGCCACTTATCAGAAAGCCATTGAAGCGGGTATTGACGTGCTCGATACGGCAATTTCGTCGATGAGTCAAACCTATGGACATACTGCAACTGAAACCGTTATCGCTATGGTGGAAGATACTGAGCGCGCGACTGGTTACGATATGGTGTTGCTTGAGGAGATTGCCGCTTATTTCCGTGAAGTGCGCAAGAAGTACGCTAAGTTTGAAGGCGCACTGAAAGGCATAGATTCGCGGATCTTACGTGCACAAGTGCCTGGTGGCATGCTGACCAATATGGAGAGCCAACTAAAGGAACAGGGCGCGGCCGATAAGATGGACTTGGTATTGGAAGAAATTCCCCGCGTACGTGCTGACTTAGGTTTCTTGCCGTTAGTGACGCCTACATCGCAGATTGTCGGCTCGCAGGCGGTCATTAATGTGCTAATGGGTGAGCGTTACAAGTCACTGACTAAAGAGACTGAAGGCGTGCTTAAGGGCGAATATGGCGCGACGCCTGCGCCAGTAGATGCCGCCTTGCAAGCCAGAGTCTTGCAAGGAGCTGAAGCCATTACATGTCGTCCAGCGGATCTATTAACGCCTGAATTGGCTAAGTTAAGGCTTGAGTTAGCAGATAAAGCACAGGAACAAGGCATTCGCCTATCTTCAGAGCATGACGATGATGTGCTGACCTATGCACTCTTCCCACAAATAGGATTGCAGTTCTTAAAGAATCGTGACGATCCAAGCGCCTTTGAGCCTAAGCCTGAATTGACTGCGGCACTTGCTACTAATGCTGCGGATCGTGGCCCTGAAACCTACACTGTGACTGTCGAAGGGCAAGAGTACGTAGTTGAAGTCGCCGCAGGCGGGGAGATCTCGCAAATCCAGCTACAGGGCCAAGGTGTTCATGCCGTGCAAACGGCTACGGCGAGCACTATGCCAACTGCGTGCCATGGAGAGATCAGGCTTGAAATGAGCGCGCCGCTGTCGGGCAACATCTTCAAAGTGCATGTTTCTCCAGGCGATAGAGTGTGTGAAGGCGATGTCGTGATCATCCTTGAGGCGATGAAGATGGAAACTGAAATTCGTGCTCAGGGCGATGGCATTATAGCTAAGCTCTGGGTGAAAGAAGGCGACTCAGTGTCTGTGGGTTCTCAATTACTGGCCTTGGCGTAGGAGTCATTATGGAAGGTTTAATGGCTTTTTGGGCCGAGACAGGTATTGCCCATTTTACTGGCGGGCAAGTGTTGATGATGGCAGTGGGCGCTTTGCTCTTGTATCTCGCCATAGTGCGTGGGTTTGAGCCTTTATTATTGCTGCCAATAGGTTTTGGCGCAGTACTGGCGAACATTCCCCATGCGGGATTTACCGAAGAAG
Organism: Shewanella sp. SP1S1-7; assembly: GCF_031932105.1. Taxonomy (NCBI): domain Bacteria; kingdom Pseudomonadati; phylum Pseudomonadota; class Gammaproteobacteria; order Alteromonadales; family Shewanellaceae; genus Shewanella; species Shewanella sp. SP1S1-7. The sequence goes on along the minus strand of NZ_JAUOEU010000033.1, from coordinate 48,830 downwards.
GCGGCATGCTGTATTACGCCTATCATGTGGGGATTGAGACTGGGGTGTTCCCACTGTTGATCTTTATGGGCGTCGGTGCGCTGACCGACTTTAGTGCCTTGATTGCCAATCCTAAAACCCTGTTGTTAGGGGCGGCTGCGCAGTTTGGGATTTTCGCGACACTGATTGGTGCGATAGCGCTGAACTTAGTGCCGGGTTTTGAGTTCACCATGAAGGACGCGGCGGCCATTGCGATTATTGGCGGTGCCGATGGACCTACGGCGATTTTCCTCGCCTCAAAACTGGCACCTGAGTTATTGGGTGCGATTGCGGTCGCTGCCTATTCCTACATGGCATTAGTCCCGATTATTCAACCGCCGATCATGCGCTTACTGACAACCCAAGCTGAGCGCGAAATTAAAATGGAGCAGCTGCGCGATGTCAGTAAGAAGGAAAAGATCATTTTCCCTTCGATGGTGCTGGGATTAACGATCCTCTTCTTACCTGCGGCCACGCCGTTAGTGGGCATGTTTTGCCTTGGTAACTTGATGCGCGAATCGGGCGTAGTGGATAGATTATCGAAAACGGCGCAGAACGAGCTTATTAATATCGTTACGATTTTCTTAGGGTTAGCTGTGGGTTCTAAGTTATCGGCCGATCAATTCCTGCGACTTGAAACCTTAGGGATTCTGGTATTGGGTGCCTTGGCTTTCGGCGTTGGAACTGCCGCGGGTGTGTTGATGGCAAAGCTGATGTGTAAGCTGTCGGGCGGTAAAGTAAATCCGCTGATTGGCGCGGCAGGGGTATCGGCTGTGCCTATGGCGGCGCGAGTCGTCAACAAAGTCGGGTTGGAAGCGAATCAACATAACTACCTGCTGATGCATGCAATGGGGCCCAATGTGGCGGGGGTGTTAGGCTCTGCTGTGGCGGCGGGGATTTTACTTGCTGTTCTTGGGTAACGGATTGGGTTAATCACTGAGTTAACCGATTTGGGTTAACTGAGCTTTAAACATCTTCCAATCGTTAGCTCAGTTTTATCACTAAGGCCAACTCAGTATTGAGTTGGCCTTTTGCTAAGCCGTTAACCACATTAACGTGATGAGGATTAAAATCATCCCTTCACCTATGCCGATAATGTAGATAAAACCTCGTCTGCCTTGTTTTAGCGTGAGTTTGTTGGCTTTTAAAAATAACGCCCAAAACAAACATAGGATCAGCGGGATAAGAAAGAGTCTCGTCATTGTCTGTTCTGCTAAAATGTGAGTTAGAGTGGCTTCAGAGTCTAACAGCTTGATCTTATTTGGGTAACCTATTTTGCAGCCGATGAGGACCGTTGGAGTTGATTAGGGCTTTAAAGCCGACGAATTAAAGGCCGTTTGCTGGATAATAAAAAAGACCGCCTAAGCGGTCTCTTGATTTACATCATCTGCGTAATTTACCTAATGTTACTGGTGGTTTAGCGCAGTGGCTTCGACCCAGTATTGTTATTGTTGCGAATTCACAGGTGTAATGTCTTGGTTATCGTTCGAATAGAACTGCGCTTCATCGAGTTCATTTTCTGATTTACCAATCACGACTGCTGTCATCATATCGCCCGTCACGTTCGTTGCCGTGCGGATCATATCGATAATACGGTCAATCGCGGCGATAAAGGCAATGCCTTCAAGTGGCAGACCAATCACACCTAAGGTCACAGTTAACATCACCATTGCACTTCCTGGCACGCCAGCGGTACCAACAGAAGCGACGGTCGCAGTCACGGCAATCATCACATAGTCCAGTGTATCGAGCGGAATATTGTAAATCTGCGCGATGAAGATAGCGGCAATCGCAGGGTAAATACCCCCACAGCCGTCCATGTTCATGGTCGCACCTAATGGCATCACAAAGGCGCTATAACGCTTTGATACGCCCATGGTTTCGACTGCACGTGTGCTCGCAGGTAAAGTACCGAAACTTGAAGAAGTACTAAAGGCGACTAACTGCGCAGGCATAGCTTTGCGGAAAAATTGCAGCGGGCTTAAACCACCGACAAATTTCACTAAGCCACCGTAAACAAAGATGATGTGGATAAAGGCGGCAATGTAGATAGCCCCGATAAACTTACCTAACGGCAGTAGAGTTGATAAACCGTATTCACCGACAACCCAAGCCATTAAACCAAACACACCGATAGGAGTGAGTTTTAAGACCATGCGAGTCAGTTGGAACATGACTTCTGCGCCCGCTTCTATGGTGCGTTTTAGCGGCTCAGCCTTCTCGCCAACTTTATTGATAGCGATACCCACTAATGCGGCAAACACGATAATTTGCAGTACCTTGCCTTCAGCCAGTGAGGCGAAAGGATTGACAGGGATCATGTCGAGTAGCACTTGTGCAAAACCGGGAATATTACGCTCGCGCACTTCAGTCGCCGTGAGCTGCATAGTGCCGCCCATGTCGATCATTGAGCCTACGGCTAAGCCGATCAGCGAGGCAATCGTGCCTGTCAGCATGAACATACCTAAGGTTTTAAGGCTTAAGCGTTTTAGGCTAGTTTGCGAGCCGAGCGATGTGATACTGACGACAATGGCACAAAAGACCAAAGGCGCGACCAACATCTTAATGGCGCCAATGAACAGATCACCGAGTGGTTTTAGCACTGTGGCGCTTTCACCTAAAATAACGCCAACGAGCGCACCTAAGATAAAGCCTGCTAAGACTTTTTGCCAAAACGGAATGCGGCTAATGGTTTGAAGGATCATGCATATTCCAGAAAAATAAATTAAGAGTGAGCCAATAGAACAGCGATGATAGGATTCGTATTCAACGAGTTGAGCGTGATGTTAACGCGCTCTCAGTCATGCGCATGGTCATTGATTGCCATAGTTAAACCATTGTATCGACAGAGCTAGGGTTATAACAAACCGTTTTTCTTATAACTTATTGTGATAAGTGAGTTTGTTGTAAAAAGATTAAGTGAAACATTCAATTAACCCATGACAAACCTTATCGCATTGAATACAAAAAGAGAGATTTATCATTGAGTAAGCCATTATGACTGAGTTAGGCATTATGTTCTCCGGCGCTTTTTTAGCGGCGACTTTGTTACCGGGGGGATCTGAAGTCTTACTCGTGGCGCTATTAAATAAAATCCCAGAGGCTTGGGTTGCGCTGGTCGTGGTGGCCAGTATTGGCAACACGTTGGGCGCGATGACCAGTTTCTATTTAGGCCGCTTAGGTCGCCTAGCAAAATCACCAGAAGCGTTAGCGACAGGTAAACACGCAAAGGGATTCGCCATGATTGAACGCTACGGCGTGTGGGCGCTGTTACTCTCATGGGCACCAGTTGTTGGCGATATTCTCTGTTTATTGGCGGGCTGGGTGAGGTTGCCGTTAATTTCCTCTTTACTGATGATTTTAATCGGTAAAACAATTCGTTACTTAATTGTTGCCGCTGCCGTGCTGCAATGGATGGCATGATGGCGTTAGGATGCATTTAATGGTTAAGGTCGGGGAGTGTTTTTCCGTTTAGACTGAATTTACTGTATAGATAGGAACTTAGTGTCAATTTCGCGAGTCATAAATTCCAATGCTTAATCATTTAAGCGCACTTTATTCTAAGGACTTTGACTCAGCGGACTGTGAATAAGCGTACTATGACTAAGCGTACTATGACTAAGCGCATTATGACGCTACACAGCGATGACTATACGCAGCACTATGATTATGAAGCTGTATTTTTGACCCATTGATGTATGAGGGGAATGTTTTGAAGAAATGGATATTAGCGGTCGCAATTTCTGCCGCACTCGCGGGCTGTGCATCTGAAACGACTACGGCGAACTTGCCCGCAGGCGTTAAACTTATTGAAAATGTGCAACTGGCCGATTCGCAAGTAGGGATCCCCTACAAAAAGTACCAATTAGCCAATGGGTTAACGGTTATTTTGCATCAAGATGATTCCGATCCCTTAGTGCATGTCGACGTCACTTATCATGTGGGCTCTGCCCGTGAATTGGCTGGCCGTTCGGGTTTTGCGCATTTATTTGAACACATGATGTTCCAAGGCTCGCAGCACGTCGCCGATGAACAACATTTTGAAGTGGTTACCGAAGCTGGCGGCACCTTAAACGGCACGACCAATACCGACAGAACAAACTACTTTGAAACCGTACCCAGCAATCAATTAGAAAAAATGCTGTGGCTTGAGTCGGACCGTATGGGCTTTTTATTGCCGGCACTCACCAGTGAAAAATTTGAAGTGCAGCGCGAGACAGTGAAAAACGAGCGTGCGCAACGTATCGACAATCAGCCCTATGGGCGCATGAGTGAGCGTTTTAGCCAAGCCATGTATCCTGTCGGTCATCCTTATTCTTGGCCTGTGATTGGCTGGCCGGACGATCTTAATCGCGCCACAGTTGATGATGTTAAACACTTTTTCCAACGTTGGTATGGGCCTAACAATGCAACCCTGACCATAGGTGGCGATTTCGATGAAATGCAGACCTTAGCCTGGGTGAATAAATATTTTGGTGAAATCCCCCGTGGCCCTGAAGTCTCTTTAGAGCAAAAGGCGCTGGTTAACTTAGATAAAACGCGTTACATCTCCATGGAAGATCAAGTGCACTTGCCCTTGATCCGTATTGGTTTCCCAACCGTATACGCAAGGCATCCTGATGAAGCTGCGCTCGATCTGTTAGCCAATATTTTAGGCGGCGGCAAAACATCCTTGTTATATAAAAACTTGGTGAAAGATGGCTATGCCGTGCAGGCCAATGTCAGCCACCCTTGCCAAGAGCTTGCGTGTCAGATGTCGATTTATGCTTTAGCTAATCCTGAAAAGGGTGGCAAACTGGCGGATCTGGAACAACGTATCCTCGACTCGATTAAGGAGTTTGAGCAACGTGGCGTTACCGATGACGATTTGCAAAAAGTTAAAGTGCAGTTTGAGGCCGATACCATTTACAGCCTGCAAAGTGTTTCTGGCAAAGTGTCTGCCTTAGCGATGAACCAAACGCTGTCGGGCAATCCGAACATGATAGCTTCAGATTTGAGTCGTTATGCCAATGTGACCAAAGACGATGTGATGCGCGTGTTCAAGCAATACATTAAAAATAAGCCTATGGTGGTGATGAGTGTGGTGCCGCAGGGTATGACGTCACTTATCTCCCATGCCGATAACTTCACGCCAGCGACCTTGCCCATTGCGCAAACGGCGGTTGAAGGGGATTTACCAAAGCCTGAACTTGTTTCAAGTTTTGATCGGACTAAGATGCCCGCATCTGGCGCTGCACCTGTGTTAAAGGTTCCGACAATATGGACTAAAACCTTAGCCAATGGCATAGAAGTCATGGGGACACAAAGCACTGAAACGCCTACGGTTGAGTTAATTGTGTACCTCAATGGTGGCCATAGACTGGTACCAGTTGAAAAAGCGGGCTTAGCAACGCTGACTGCGGAAATGCTTAATGAGTCGAGCCAGAAACGCAGCAGTGAAGCGCTTTCGCAAGCGTTAGAAATGCTCGGCAGTTCAGTCGACTTTAGTGCCTCTGAATATCAAAGTGCGATTAAAATATCGACGCTGACAGCGCATTTAGATGAGACGCTGGCGATTATGGAAGAAAAGCTCTTCCAGCCAGCCTTCAACGAAGCGGACTTTACCCGAGTAAAACAGCAGCAGTTACAGCAGATCCAGCATATGCAGTCTGATCCTAGCTACCTTGCTGATACGGCGTTGTCGTCTTTGTTATACGGTAAAGACAATGCTTTAGGCGTGAATGACATAGGTACACTCGATTCAGTCGCGGCGCTTACGTTAGCCGATGTAAAAGCGTTTTATGCCCAGCAGTATCAAGGCGGTAACGCTAAAATCGTCACAGTCGCCAATTTACCTGAATCAGTATTATTGCCTAAGTTAGCGGGATTGAGTCAGTGGCAAGGGGCCGCAGTTGTGGTGCCGCCACTTAAGCCATTCCCTGCATTAAAAGGCGGTACGATTTATCTGATTGATAAACCTGGCGCAGCGCAATCGGTGATCAATATCGCCAAGCGCGCATTGCCCTATGATGCCACAGGCGATTACTTTAAATCTTACCTGATGAACTACCCGCTCGGCGGCGCGTTCAATAGTCGTATCAACCTGAATTTACGTGAAAATAAAGGTTATACCTATGGTGCTCGTACCAGTTTTGCAGGTGGTGCTGAAGTCGGTGATTTTGTCGCATCAAGTAACGTTCGCAGTGACGTGACGGCGAAAGCACTCACTGAGTTTGTAAAAGAAATCAGTGCGTACCAGCAAAAGGGGATGACGGATACTGAACTTGCCTTTATGCGAAATTCAGTCTCCCAAGGCCAAGCACTTGATTATGAAACGCCGTATCAAAAAGCGGGCTTTATGCGCATGATTCAACGTTACCAATTGAGCCAAGATTTTACGACTCAACAGGACAAGATCATTAATACTGTAACAAAAGATGAACTCAATGCCCTCGCGGCTTCCGAGCTAGATATCAATAAAATGGTGATTCTAGTGGTGGGAGATAAAGCGAAAATCGAAGCAGATTTAGCGGCGTTGGGCTATCCAATTGAAACTTTAGTATTGTAAATTGGTATTTCGCCCTTATATAGGTGATAGACGTGTACGTTAATTAACGACTATTCGTCACATATTTACCGGATTTACATCGAAAGACGGTGACAGCATTAGCTGTCACCGTCTGCTTTTAACAGTACAAGTTGTGAATTTGGCTTGCCCCACAGACAGGTTTAGATTTATTTTGAGGCGTATTTTGCAAGATAAGCCTCAAAATAAAGGTCTGACTGTTAACCTTGTCGCGATAGCGAATCACCAATTAGAGAAGCGCAAATTGAAGTCATTCAATGAATTAGTACAACATCTCTCGGACGCCCATGGGCGCACCGCACTCTTGGGTATGTTACGTGGCATAGAACGTGAGGCGTTGCGGATTGATGAGTCGGGTTATCTCGCCACCGATTCACATCCTGAAGCCTTAGGCTCAGCGTTAATGCATTCGCGTATTACGACGGATTACAGTGAAGCCTTGCTCGAGTTTATTACTCCGGTACATAACAATGTTGAGCAACTGCTAAACGGATTAACTGAAACCCACGCCTTCAGCGTGCGCCATTTACATGGCCAGCGTCTGTGGCCGGTGAGCATGCCTTGTTATGTGAAGGACGAGAAACAGATCCCCGTTGCCCGTTATGGTTCATCAAATACCGGTATGATGAAAACCTTATATCGTAAGGGCTTAACCTATCGTTACGGCGCCTTGATGCAGATTATTTCTGGGGTGCACTTTAACTTTTCGGTATCGCAAGAGTTATGGCAAAGTCTGTACGAATTGAGCGATAAGCAGTTAAGTTACGATGATTTTATTTCAGAATCCTATTTTGGCTTGATCCGTAACTACCGCCGTTTAGTCTGGGTGCTACCTTATTTATTTGGTGCCTCACCAGCATTATGTAGCTCTTTCATTAAAGATCAAAAAACCGATCTCAAGTTTGAAAAAACGGGCCACGGTACTTTGTATCTACCCTTTGCGACTTCGTTGCGTATGAGCGATTTAGGCTACACCAACAAAGAGCAAGAAGAGCTGAATATCAGCTATAACTCTTTGCCTGAGTATCTGGCTGGCGTGAATGCGGCCATCAAAATGCCTTCGGCAAACTTTGCCAATATCGGCGTTAAAGTCGATGGTGAGTATCGTCAGCTCAATGCCAACGTATTGCAGATTGAAAACGAGTTCTACTCGCCAATCCGTGCAAAACGGGTGACGCGCAGTGGCGAGAAGCCATCAGAAGCCTTAGCCCGTGCAGGGGTGGAATACATTGAAGTGCGTGCTTTAGATGTTAATCCATTTAGCCCGATTGGCATTGAGGCGACCCAAGTGCGCTTCCTTGATTTATTCCTACTCTATTGTTTATTAACGGAGTCGCCTAAGTCTGAAGCTAGCGAAGAGTCGAGATTAAGCGCGAATCTTAAAGCTGTGGTGCTTGAAGGCCGTAAACCTGGGCTTGAGTTACTAACCGCAAACGGTTCACGTTCGCTTAAATCTTGGTTAGAAGAGTTGTTTGATGCCTTGCAACCTTTGGCGCTATTGCTCGATGGTGAGGCGACGGATTATCAAGTGGCGTTAGCCCATTGGCGTAAAGCGGTTGAAGATCCTAACTTGACCCTGTCGGGACAAGTGCTGCAAAACGTGATCAACAAAGGCCAAGATCATGGTCAGTGGGTGATGACGTTGGCGCAGCAATACTATCAATTCTTTGTCGATTATCCCTTGTCGAGCGAGACAATAGCGCAGTATCAAGCCGAAGCATCCAGCTCGCTTAACAAGCAGGCCGAGCTAGAAGCGGCGCAGCGTTCAGTTTCGTTTGATGATTATCTGGAAGATTACTTTGGAGCTCAGTCGTGAAAGAGGGCTTATTCTCTTTCACTCGCTTGCGTATCAGCGCAGCTTTGATTGGAGCCAGTGCCTTATTATCAGGCTGCGCCGCTTCACCAGAAGATCCACTGGGCTGTGGCACTGTGTCGGGTTATTTGCAGCCCGATGCCAGCACTCACTGGTATCGCGTCGTCGTGACCCATTTAAACGGTCAGGCAGTGGTCTCTAAGCCTAATTATCAGCTAGCACCCGGCGAGTATGAGTTTACTGTCGCGGAACTGATTGATGATCCTAGCTTGTCGGTCACACTTGCCGCGCGAACGCCTAAGGTATTTAAGCTCAATGTCGAGAGCCACCAGCGTTATCATATCGGTGCGTTATTTCACACCGATAAGCGTTATATGGGCAAAGACACGGGATATTGGGAACCGGGCGTATGGCAGCAAGAAGAGCATGAGTGTCAGTTTGAGCTGAGTCCCGAAACGAAATAGCCAAAGCGATCAGCTCAAGTACTAAGCCAGCAATATCCGATTTAAGTCAGATTGATTTACCCCTTGCGCTTAGATCTTCTAAGCGCAAAAAAGGCTTTTTATGCTTGCCTCAGACTGAGTCTATGACATCATGGAGCCAGCTAACTCTCCAAAGAATATGATATTAATGAATAAACCCTTCATCCTCTTACTCTGCGCAAGTCTCGGCATCTTGTCAGGGTGCGCGACGTCTCCGCCTAAGTCACCAGAAAATTTGTGTGAGATATTTCAAGAACACCGAGATTGGTACGATGCCGCTAAAGACGCCCGTGACAAATGGGGCGTGCCAGTGCATGTGCCGTTGGCGATGATGTATCAAGAGAGTTCATTCAAGCACAATGCCGCGCCACCGATGGAATACTTTCTAGGATTTATCCCTATTGGCCGTGCCAGCGATGCCTATGGTTACGCACAGGCTAAGACCATGACGTGGGATGATTATGTGCGTGAGACGGGCAACAGTTGGTCGAGCCGCAGTGATTTCGATGATGCGATGGATTTTATGGGCTGGTTTATCAGCAAAACCCATAAAATTAATGGTGTGTCTAAATGGGATGCGCGGGCTCAGTATCTTAATTATCACGAAGGTTGGGGCGGGTATCGCCGTGGCAGTTACAAGTCTAAGGCGTGGTTAGTCAAAGTAGCGAACAAAGTGGATGCGCGATCTAAACGTTACGCGGCGCAATATAAAACCTGCCAAAAAGATTTGGATTCATCTTGGCTGTGGCGCTTATTCTTTGGTTAGGGTTAGGGTTAGGGTTAGGGTTAGGGTTAGGGTTTGGCTAGAGCTTAGTTTGATCCCATTGTCAGCCATTTGAATGAGCGTCTATGGCTGATTTTAGGTGTTTAACTCAGATATTTGATTGAGAGAGTTAATCGAGATAATCAGTTGAGATAGTCAACTCAAATCTTCAAGCCTGATATTCAAGCCTGATATTCAACTTCAATACTTACTGACTTTTGATATTGGCCTGTTAATAGCGGCTGTAGTAACTGATTTCAACGAGCTTATTGTGCTTTTACCGCGAAAGTTTCTAATGCTTTAATGGCTTTCTTCTTCGCGCGCTTTTGCTCATACATGGCATGATCTGCAGTCTTAAAGGATTGATACCAATCAGTTTCAAACGGAGCAATCCCAAAACTAAAAGCTAGGCTAAGCTCTGAACCTTGATTCAAGGTTTTGCGCATATTATCTAAGTCCTCCTCGATTTGGGTTAGCGGCCCATGGCATAAAGCGACAAACTCATCGCCACCAAAACGGGAAATAATACCTTTATTTTGCCAATAGGTCAGTATGGCTGTGGCCGTGCGCTTAATGGCAACATCGCCTGTCTGGTGTCCATAGGCATCATTAATGGCCTTGAGATTATCCATATCGATAATAATCAAAAAGCTGCCAAGGTGAGGTTTGTGCTGCCAGTGGTGCAGTTCATCTTCAAAATTCTTTCGATTATAAAGCCCTGTGAGGGGATCGAAATTCGCAAATTTAGTGATCTGCTGTGACTTCTGATAGAGCGCAATAGCATTACTGGCTTCGTGGGTCAGGATAGAGACAAGGTTGCGGTCGTAATCGCTAAAGGCACCAAGGCTACTGCTGTCGAGGTTGAGCATGCCATAGAGCTTGCCATCGATACGGATAGGGCTAGACAGGGTTGAGCGTATCGGCTGCTTCGACACTGTGAGTAACACTCTTTGATCATCTTCCGTTAAAGTGCTGGCTGCATTGATATTTTTCATATCATTGATGACCACGACCTGATCGCATCTCCCCTTAGTGAGCCGATATTCAAAGGTTTGCTCTAAGGTAAAATCCAGTTGTCTGAGTTTTGCTAAATCGAGCCCCACCACAGATTCGAAATGCAGTTTGTTATTAGCCTCGTTGACTTTAATGATGCTGCCCATTTCGGCACCATTAATCACGTATACGGCTTTGTTGAGTAAGGCGTCGAGAAAGGCATGCTCATTTTTATAATGGCTTGAGAGGTGCGCGAGCTCGTAAATGGCATCATTGATGGTGACGACTTGCTCTAAATGCTCCCACAGTCGAGTTAAACGACCTTGATGCAAATAGTAAATCAGGCTGTAGGCAAAAATGTAAATGATGCAAACAAACAGTAATGGCAGGATAGTCCAACCTTCTGTGGGTGCATTAAAGATAAATAGCAGGACGAATAGACATATCGGCACAATGAGCAATAGCAGATGATAGCGATAATCTAAGCGATCTATGGTCTTACGTTTGAAATTATCCCTTAATTTCACTCGAGTATTCCTTTATCCGTGTCATTGCTAGCCACAATTGAATGCTATACATCACTAACGTATCCACACTGAGTTCTGTTAAGTATATAACGAAAATTGAAATATAAACTGATATGAAACTGCGAACAATTTCATATCAGTGATTTTGGTACTAAATACTGAATTAACGCGAATTTTCTGCGTATTCGGCCAATATCCAGGCTAAAGGGGCTTGGTATTGGATGGGCATCCACGTTTGCAGTGCGGCTATGCTCTGGTTGAGCACAGTTTGATTGGGCACTGATAGGTTCAAATGGCCCACTTTACGACCAGGGCGCACTTCTTTGTTGTACCAGTACAGCTCAGCATTAGGCAAACTTAACCAGCGTGGATCATTATCGATACCGATAAGATTGACCATAACACACTGAAAATTCACTTGTGGCTGTGGGATCGCAATTCCGCAAAGTGCACGCAAATGCAGCTGGAATTGATCCATATGGGTTCCGGCTTGAGTCCAATGGCCTGAGTTGTGCACTCGCGGTGCCAGTTCATTCACCAATAACTCATCGCCAACACGGAAGCATTCCATCGCCATCACGCCAACGTATTCAAGCTCATGCATAATGGCGCTGAGCATAGCTTCGGCTTGGGCTTGCAAAGGGCTTAAGCGTGTCAGTGGCGAAATCGACGCCATTAAAATGCCATCTTGATGTAAGTTCAGCGTCAGCGGATAAAACACGCATTCGCCTTCGCGAGTACGTACGCCAACTAATGATACTTCTTCATCAAAATTAATCGCTTGCTCAGCAATTGCAAGGTTACGCCAATCGTTTGGAATATCACCCGCTTCGGCTTGTTTAAGCCAATGTTGACCTTTACCGTCATAACCACCGGTACGGCGTTTCATCAAGACTCTTGGGCCATAGTGCTGATACAGGGTATCGACTTGGGTGTTATCGTCAACTAATGTCCAAGGCGCTGTGGGAACACTGAGCTGGTCGAGTAGACTTTTTTGGCTAAAACGGTCGGCTAAACGGCTAAATACCGGACCATTAACAAAATGGGGGTGTGAGCTGAGTTGTAAACTCAGGGCGGACTCTGGCCACTGTTCGCGCTCGGCGGTAATAATGTCGTGGGGCGCGAGTGGCAGAATGTCATCCGTAGGCGTCATGATATCGACGGCGTTAACTTCAATCGCTAATGGCTCACCAGCGTGGGTCAACATGGCGCCCAGCTGACCATTACCTAATACCCACACCTTAGGTTTAGTGTTTGTCTGGGTCATTAGACTTCCCTCGGGTCTGGATTGTTCAGTACCGCACGGGTCTGTTCTTCTCTGAAAGCGTCAACACGAGCCGCTAATTCTGCATCGTTATTCGCAAGGATTTGGCAGGCCAATAATCCCGCATTGAATGCGCCCGCTGTGCCTATGGCTAAGGTGCCAACGGCGATGCCTTTTGGCATTTGAACGATAGACAATAAGCTATCCATACCTGACAGGGCTTTACTTTGGACTGGGACACCTAATACGGGTAAGCGAGTTTTAGAGGCAATCATACCGGGTAAGTGCGCTGCACCACCGGCGCCACCTATGATGATTTTAAAACCACGATCGGCGGCAGAGGCTGCAAACTCCATGAGTTTATCTGGCGTTCTATGGGCGGAAACCACTTCAACATGATAAGGCACTTGCAGTTTATCCATTATCTCAGCGGCGGCTTCCATCGTGGGCCAATCACTTTTAGAACCCATAACAACAGCAACAAGGGCTTGCATGATAACTCCTTAACTCACTAATTTTAATTATATTTTGACCTTGTTTCAGGTCTAGGTACAGTTGATGCTTGTCTAGCCGTCACCGGTAGCAAGCATCATGGCGCTGAATAATACCATGATCCTCGTCATTTCTGCCCGTTTTTGCGAGCGAAAAAACGTCTTTTGCGGCGATGAATAGGTGAGGTGATGGAGCAATAAAAAAGACCAACACTGAGGTTAGCCTTTGGCGTTAGTTTGCAGTCATAAGCCGCTGATATTGGGTTGCAAGGTTTACAGTATTTGCTTATCCGTAGTGATTTCTGTTTGCTGAGTGATGACTGGCGCTTCTGTCATTGCCTCACGTAGGGTCGAGTAAAACTTCAATACACCTTCAATTGGCTGGATCTTCGCTCTTGCCAGCGTTCGGATGGGCTGGAACTGCAGATCGGCGATAATGAGCTTAGTCTTATTCGCTTTGCATTTTTCAATCAGCTTCGTCAGTGCGGCTAATCCTCCCGCATCCAGAATAGATACTCCATCGAGATAAAGCACTATCACTTGTTTATCTTCAGTGAGACTCGCGATTTCGGAGAAAATGCGGTCAGCAGCAGCGAAGAATAGCGGCCCGTTAATTTTAAGGACAGCCCAATCGGCAGGTAGCTCTTGATCCACATAACGCTTGTTGGTGCTGATATCGTAAAGCTTTGTCATCTCGGCAATTTCTTTCATAAACAGTAAGGCAGCAAGGATAATTCCTACACTGATGGCTATCACCATGTCGAAAATAACCGTTAATGAAAAACAACTGACAAAAACCATGATATCGCTGGTGGGCGCAGTTTTAATTAAATGCAGCGCTTTGTGGGCTTCACTCATGTTCCAAGCCACAACAAGTAGCAGGGCTGCCATGGCTGACATGGGCAAATAAGCTAATACGCCCGCTAAGGCGACTAAACCAATTAAGACTACTATGGCGTGGAGCATAGCCGCTATCGGGCTCTGAGCTCCCGCTTTGACGTTTGCCGCGCTACGGGCAATTGCCGCTGTCGCTGGAATGCCGCCAAAAAACGGCGTGATGATATTACCTATGCCTTGGCCGAGTAACTCACTGTTAGCACTATGGCGTTTGCCTGTCATGCCATCGAGCACCACAGCACAAAGTAGCGATTCAATCGCCCCTAACATGGCAATGGCAAAGGCGGCAGGTAACAAGGCTTGAAAGGTCGCGAGATTAAATTGAAATGCTTGACCATTGGCGCCAGCTTGCAGCCATGGCCACTCGAAACTTGGCAATACCGCTGGGATCCCCATGCCTGTGGTGCCATCACTTAGTTGATAGTGAAAACGGGTTCCTATGGTTTCTATATCAGCGCCCATGGCATTGAGCACCAAAGCGAGGATAGTGCCGAATATGATTGCCGGAAGGTGCGCTGGCACAGGTGTTCTGAGTTTAGGCCAAAGCAGCATAGTCGCTAGGGTGGCGCTTGCAACCAGTAAGCTAGGTAAATGGACCGAAGGTAGCGCTTGGGCTAATGCCATTAGCTTGGCCAGATATTGCTCCGGCATATGGGCAATCTCGAGCCCGAAAAAGTCCTTTAGCTGCAAGGTGGCAATCACTACGCCAATCCCTGCGGTAAAACCTAAGGTAACGGATTCGGGAATATACAGAATCAACCGACCTAGGCGCAGCGTCGCCATGCCGACGAGTATCATTCCCGACATCACAGTCGCGATTAATAATCCTGCTAAACCAAACTGTTGGGCTATGGGGTAGAGCAATACCACAAATGCCGCTGTCGGGCCGGACACGCTGTAACGTGAGCCGCCAGACATGGCGATAATAAAGCCACCGACAATAGCGGTATACAAGCCGTATTGAGGCGCAACACCACTGGCTATGGCTAATGCCATCGCTAATGGAATTGCAATAATACCCACAGTGAGACCGGCAAGAAGATCTTGCCCAAAACGTTTAAACGAATACTTATCTTTCACGCAAGCTTCTGTGAGTGCGTGGGCGATCCTTAGGGAAAATAAATGAGCTGAGTGTGACACGAGAGGGTCCCATAGCGAGGCTAGCAACAAGCTTCTATTTTAGTGGCCAGATTGAATGTGCAGTGTGATCTTGCCAGCAAAAGCGATTGAAAATACTTTGTTTTGTATAAATAGTGTGCTTGAGGCGGTTTGATTCTCATTTAAGTATGTTTTGCAAAATATCGAGATGTTTTAACCCTTTTGCTAATGCGCGCCGTTTACAGCTTTAGGTCAACATCAAAGGTATTCAACATGAAAACACACTATTCCCCAAAAACCGTTTCAGTTTCCGATCCAACTCTCTACCAGCAACGGGGAAACGGTATCCCATCGGCGACCAATATGGCAGCTCTATTACTGGTCGCAGTGAGTTTAACGGCCTGTGGCGGTAAAGGCGCCGAGGTTGAACATCGACAAGCCAAGCAGCAAGCAGAACAGCAAGCTGAGCAACGTCATCAAGAAGCGTCGCAGCGCCAAGCTGAAATGCGTGATGCTGCTAAGGTTGAGATGGCGAGAATTGCGGCGCCGATGCAAATGTCTAGCAATGGGGCAGTGATGGGAATGAGCATAGCGCCAATGCCGCGTGATTATGTCGCGATTCCGTTAGCGCAAAATAAATTCGAGCAGCAAGTGCAAAATGGCATCATGGTGGCAGGGGAGATCCCGGTATCGACGTTTTCCATCGATGTCGATACTGGCAGTTATGCCACTTTAAGGCGGATGCTGAGGGAAGGGCGCTTACCCGAGAAAGGCACTGTCAGAGTTGAGGAAATGCTCAATTATTTTGCCTACGATTATCCCTTACCCGCTAAAAACGCGGCGCCGTTTAGCGTGACGACAGAGCTTGCTCCCTCACCCTATAACGATGACATGATGCTGCTGCGGATTGGCCTTAAAGGTTATGACTTACCTAAATCTCAGTTAGGCGCCAGCAACTTAGTCTTTTTGCTCGACGTGTCAGGCTCTATGGCGTCAGCGGATAAATTGCCTTTACTGCAAACGGCGTTAAAGCTGCTAACAGCGCAATTAAGTGCGCAGGATAAAGTGTCTATTGTGGTTTATGCTGGGGCTGCTGGTGTGGTGCTCGATGGCGCGTCGGGGAACGACACTCATACCTTGACCTATGCGTTAGAGCAATTAAGTGCCGGTGGTTCAACCAATGGTGGGCAAGGGATCACGCAAGCCTATCAATTGGCCAAAAAGCATTTTATCCCTAATGGCATAAATCGAGTCATCCTTGCGACCGATGGCGATTTCAATGTTGGCGTGACAGATTTTGATGATTTGATTGCCTTGATTGAAAAGGAAAAAAATCATGGCATTGGCCTAACGACCTTAGGGTTTGGTTTGGGCAATTACAACGATCAACTGATGGAGCAATTGGCGGACAAGGGCAATGGCAACTATGTCTATATTGATACGCTGAATGAAGCGCGAAAAGTGCTGGTGGACGAGTTGAGTTCGACCTTATTTACTATCGCCAAAGATGTGAAAGTGCAGGTGGAGTTTAATCCGGCCTTAGTCTCGGAATACCGTTTGATTGGTTACGAGAATCGCGCCTTAGCACGGGAGGATTTTAATAACGATAAGGTGGATGCGGGCGAGATTGGCGCGGGTCATACCGTTACAGCCTTGTATGAATTAAGGTACGTTGAAGCCGGGAATAGGATGAATGATAAACTCAGATATGGCGTTGATGCTCAAACGGGGAAAGAGAAATACAGCCGTGAAGAAATTGCCTTCCTTAAACTGAGATACAAGTTGCCTGAGCAAACGCAGAGCCAGTTACTGAGTTATCCCATCAGGCTAGATCAAAGCGTTAAACAGCTCGAGCAAGCAAGTGATGATTTTAGATTTGCCGCCGCGGTTGCAGGGTTAGGGCAATTACTGAATGGCAGTCACTATCTACATCAATTTGATTATACTAAGTTAAGCTTACTCGCACGTTCAGCATTAGGGGATGATCCCTTTGGTTATCGCCATGAGTTTGTGCAGTTAATGGAAACCGCAGCGGCGATAGAGCAATCTAATCAGCTGCCAATTAACAAAACATTCGAGGGCTCGGATAAACCTTTCCTCCCCAAGATAAACTCCATGGCGAGCCAATGAGAGATAAGAGCAATCCGCGTAATGAGAGATTACAATAGTAAAAGTGAATACAGGGGGTTAACCCAAATGACGAGGAATTTCCCGTGGCATTAGCAATACCGCAATTACCAACCCATGAGCACTCAGATGAGCAATTGATGTTGTGCTATGCCAAGGGCGATTCAAAAGCATTTGAGCAGTTATACCTGAAGCACAAAGGCGCGCTTTATCGCTACTTTGTGCGCCAGTTAGGTGATAAGCAGTTAGCTGAGGATTTATATCAAGAAACATGGGGACGGGTGATCCGCGCAGCGGCTAACTACGAGGCCAGTGCTAAGTTTACTACTTGGCTATATCGTATCGCCCATAACTTATTGATTGATCATGTGCGAGCGGTAAAACCCGTCGATTTAGTCGCCACCGATGAGGATGAAACTGGACCCGATACTTTTGTGGCGAGTGAGCAAGATAAACCCGACGTGCAGTGGCAAGAAGCGCAAAAGAGTTTATTGCTAAAGACCTGTATCGCACTGTTGCCCCAAGTCCAGAAAGAGGCATTTATCCTGAACATTGAAATGGGTTTTACGGCTGCCATTATTAGCGACATTGCGGGCGTAACTTTAGAAGCGACTAAGAGCCGTATTCGCTACGCTTACCAAAGTCTAAAGGATTGCGTCAGCGCGAAATGGCAGGAGACGGGTCATGAGTAATTTATCTTCAAGTGCTGATGAGCGCGCATTACAACAAGAAGTGTTGGCTTGGTATCGTCAACAGGCCTTAGAAGTTCCACCGCAGCAACTCGACCAAGATATCTTGCACCTAGCGCAAACTCACTTAGCTGAAATGCCTCAAAGTAAAATAACCGCTGTTGAGTCTCCAACTTCTGTTTGGCGACGCCATCCTTGGGCGTTATCGAGTGCGGCATCTTTGGTGCTTGTTGTGGGTTTATTGGTCCTTAATCGGCCGAAAATCGAAGATGTTATGGCTCCAACTCCAATGGCGATGAGTGCTCCGGCGCCACAAGCCATGACAAGGATGGCCGATACGCAAGCGCTGCAATCTTCAAATATGCAAGCAGAAGCTGTAGCTAAGCATGAAATACAGACTCAAATGCAGCAAGCGAAGGCTGCAGCGGGTGCTGAGCGACAACATGATGCAAGCAGCCCTGCTATCGCTGCAAGGTCTATGAATGCTCCGAGCAATGCTGAATCTTCAGGCTCCGATAAAGTGCCACTTGGAGAGTCTTTGCATCTGTTAAACGCTCTCATCGAAGCGAAGGAGACTGAGCAAGCATTAATGCTTGAGCAACAATTGCTTACGGATTATCCGCAACTCGCCGTTGAGACGGTAGATAAAGCGTTGCTAAGCGAACCACAGCTGGAATTTAAAAAGCTTCAACAGCAGCTGCATCAGCTTGCTAAGTAAGTTTGTTGTGGTTTTAGCAATAAAAGCGTACTGAGCAATCCTAATGTGGTGAGAAAACCACTAAATGCCCCTGAGATTGGGATAGACGTATGCGTGCGTGCGGTCTGTTTACAGTTTGGTATGTGATTTACTTGATCAACGTCATAAAGTTAACAGGATTTAGCCTGTTATATTGGTGTTAGTCCACGACTTGACTAGTATCAATAGTCAGAACTATATCCAGGAGGCATTATGCTTAAGAGACTCATGCATGATCATAAACATATGGCGGTATTGCTAAATGTTTTAAAAAACAAGCAGATGAAACTGTCCGAAGGTGAGTCAATCAATTTCATCGTGGTGCGGGATATCGTTGAATATATGCAAGGATATGCTGAGCGTTGCCATCATCCGGTTGAAGATATTATTTATGCCTACTATCTAGCGCATAAAGCCAATGACAATATCGATAAATTGAGTGCTGAACACGAGTTAGTGATCCAAGCCTCGGCGGCTTTGATGACGACGTTGAATTTGATCCTCAGTGATATTGTGGTTGCCCGTGAGAAACTGATTGTTGATTTTGCAGATTATGTCGCATTACAAGAGCGGCATATGCAAATGGAGGAGCGGGAAATATTCCCGTTATTGGCCAAAACCTTGACTGAACAAGATTGGCAACTGATTGAGTCTGAGTGTCAGAAATCCTTGATTGATGATCCTTTGTTCTTAGATCGCGAGCAGAAAGAATTTGAGGATTTGCGGGCTTATCTAACAACAGCTGACTAGCATTGATTCACTCATAGGGCCCACCTTGTGGGCTTGAACCTAGGATTCAATACTACAGAGCGATGTTTTTTTTGCGTTAGCTTCTGTTACTCGCGAATCGTTATTCCCTCTTATTTCCCACCAGATCCGATAGTACAAATAAAAAAGCGCCGAATGGCGCTTTTCTTGTTCATGTTTGAGGCTAATGGTTTAGCTCATCTCAACATGTGATTACAACTGGATGGCATCAATGTCGTAGTTAAAGTTATTATCGATTTCTTGGAGTTCTTTGAGCAAACGATGCTTATCTTTTAATGCTTCGATCTCACGCCATTTACGCTTTTTATTGGAGCCTCGCGAACGATCGGGTCTTTCAACGACTTCATCTAGCGCACAACCATAATCTAAACGATCCATGGTAACCTCCTGTTGTTGTATGTTTTGTCAGCGATTAAATAACATATTTTTAAAACAGGGTGCAAGAATTATGTTTCAATTGTGTTAAGTTGAAATGAACTTTGAGTGATATGTCGTTGATCTTTACTGTGGCTTGAGAGCGGCGAGGAATTGAAAAGTTGAATAGAAATAATAGGATAAAATAAAAAAGCCAGCGATTGCTGGCTTTTTGTTCGATTAGATTTTGCCTTGTCGATAAAGGTTAATCAATGCGTTACTTGAGGCATCTAAGGCATCACAATTTTGCGTCGCACCGATGCGTGCTAACACATCGTTACCCAGATCCTTACCGAGCTCTACACCCCATTGATCGAAGGAGTTGATGTCCCAAATTGCACCTTGAACAAAGGTTCTGTGCTCATACAGGGCAATTAAAGCACCTAAGGTGCTCGGCGTGAGCTTATCCATGAGTAAGGTGTTGCTTGGCTTGTTACCTGGCATCACTTTATGTTTTGCAATCAGCTGCTTTTCAGTCGCAGAAAATGCACTATTAGCGAGTTCGGCTAAGGCTTCATCAAAAGTGCGACCTTGCATTAAGGCTTGAGTCTGGCCAAAGCAGTTTGATGCTAGCTGATCATGGTGCTCTCCGATAGGATTATGACTTTGCAGTGGCATAATAAAATCGGCAGGGATCAGGGCAGTACCTTGGTGCAACAGCTGGTGATAGGCATGTTGGCCATTAGTGCCTTCGCCACCCCAAATTACTGGACCAGTACTGTAGTCAACATCTGTCCCGTTTAAGGTGACAGACTTACCATTACTTTCCATGTCGAGCTGTTGGAAGTAAGCCGGTAGACCACGTAGATAATGATCATATGTCAGTACAACATGGGACTGAGCATTGAAGAAATTACCATACCATAGGGATAATAAGCCCATGATCACTGGCATGTTTTCTGTCAGTGGTGCATTGGCGAAGTGCTCATCCATTTGGTGGGCACCTGAGAGCAAGGCTCTGAAATTATCCATGCCAATCAAGAGTGCTATCGGTAAACCAATCGCTGACCAGAGTGAGTAACGACCGCCTACCCAATCCCACATAGGGAAAATGTTGTCTGCATCAATCCCAAAATCCGTCGCTTTAGCGACGTTTGAGGTTACTGCGACAAAGTGTTTTGCCACATCTGACTGCAAACCGCCTTTTGCTAAGAACCATTCTCTGGCAGTGAGGGTATTGGTTAAGGTTTCCTGTGTCCCGAAAGATTTGGACGACATGATGAATAAGGTCGTTTCAGGATCCAGTAACTTCAGCTTCTCACTGATAGAAGTACCGTCGACGTTTGCTACAAAGTGGCACGTTAACTCTGGGTTCCAATATGGGCGTAGCGCCTGAGAGACGATCTTTGGACCAAGGAAAGATCCACCGATACCGATACTGACGATATCGGTTATCGCTTTACCTGTGTAACCTTTCCATTGACCCGACGTCACTGAGCTCACAAACCCTTGCATTTTATTCAGAGTTTGTTGAACTTCAGGAACTATGTCTTGTCCCTCGGCAATAATCGATTGTTCCGCAGTGCTACGCAGCGCAGTGTGCAAAACGGCGCGCTTCTCTGTGGTGTTAATGATCTCACCCGCAAACATTGCTTTGATTTTTGCTTCAAGTTGACTATTGTTTGCCAACGCAAATAACAGATCAAGCGTTTCCGTCGTTGCTCTGTTTTTAGAGTAATCCAGTAATAAACCACAGGCAGTTAGCGACATTTTATTGAAACGTGCCGCGTCAGTGGCAAACAATTCCCGCATATGCGGTACATTTTTACTGTGTGCTGATAAAGCTTGCCATGTTGAGCTTTGGGTCAAGTGTGTCATCTCGCCGTCTCCAGAGTGCTTAGTTTGCTAGCTTAGCCGTGAGCATCACTTCGAGTTTGCCCTGGTCGATAGCAAAGTTTCGAATGCCTTCTGCAAGCTTATCAACTGCCATAGGATCTTGGTTAAAGTCCCAACGGAATTGCGCTTCTGTTAATGGAGCTTCGGCTGCGACAGTGCTGGTTGCCGGAACCAGTTTAGGAGTAATGTCGACTTGCGAATTAGCCAGTTCTTCTAACAGAGAAGGGCCAATCGTGAGACGATCGCAGCCTGCTAGTTCGATGATTTCACCGATATTACGGAAACTTGCGCCCATAACGACAGTATTAAAACCATGCTGTTTGTAATAATTATAGATTTCGGTAACAGAAATGACTCCTGGGTCATTTACGGCATCGTAGTCTTTACCTGTATCTTTTTTGTACCAATCAAGGATGCGGCCTACAAAAGGCGAAATTAGATAAGCACCAGCCTCGGCGCAAGCACGTGCTTGGGCAAAGCTAAATAGCAGAGTTAAGTTGCAGTTGATGCCTTCTTTCTCTAGCTCTTTAGCGGCACAAATGCCTTCCCATGTTGAAGCAAGTTTGATCAGAATACGTGATTTATCAACGCCCGCTTCTTTGTAGAGGCGAACCAGCTTATGGGCTTTCGCAATTGATTGTTCTTTATCGAATGATAAACGGGCATCAACTTCAGTTGAGATACGCCCAGGAACGAGTTTCAGTATTTCCACACCGATATTAACGGCGAGCTTATCGCTGGCATCATCAAGTTGCTGCGCGAGATCGGCACTTTGTGATTTTGCCCAATCGATAGCGTTATCTATGAGGGATTCGTATTCAGGAATTTGAGCCGCTTTCAAGATGAGTGATGGATTGGTTGTCGCATCTTCAGGTTGGTAGCGTTTAATCGCTTCGATGTCGCCAGTGTCAGCGACGATAGTGGTATATAACTTGAGTTGCTCTAATGTATTGGCCATGAAAAACATCCTTCTCAGGTAGCAGTCTTAACTCGGAATTCACTGATGACTATTAGAAGCGATTTTGCCAACTTTTCCAACCTTGAATGTAAAAAAATTACAAAAATGACAATTTTATGTCTATTTAGGTTTGGCTTGAGATACAGGCTCTCATCTTGGCTGTGGTAGAGGGTATCGCTTTTCCTAGTGTATACCCCATAAAAACAAAAAGTCGCTGCAAGCAGCGACTTTTTTACGTCAATAAGTAATATTACTTAAGAACAGGTTGTTTAGCTGTAGTTGTCACAACGGCTTCGATGCGACGGTTAGCAGCATGGGCTTCTTTCGAGTCACCAGCAACCAGTGGCTGAGTCACACCGTAACCGTTAGAAGTTACGCGGCTTTGGCTGATACCATATTTCTCAACAAGAATTTTGGCAACGGCGTCAGCACGTTTGTCAGATAGCACCATGTTGTACTCTGGTTTACCTACGTTTGAGGCATGGCCAGCGATTTCAACAGTGAACTCTGGGTTCTTGTTCAGGTAGTTAGCTAGTCTTTCGATATCTTTGTAGAAAACAGGCTTAACTACTGCTGAATCGTTAGCAAACTGGATTGAACCCACGTCTTCTTTATTTTTTACGTTTTCGTAAATGGTACAGCCAACAGAGTCAACTTTATGTGTTGCTGGTGTGGCTGGACATTGGTCTTTGTCGTCATAGACGCCATCGTTGTCTGAGTCAACAGGTGCTGCTGCGATAACCGCTGCTGCAACAGGTGCTGCAACTGCTGGAGAACCGAAGCGGTAGCTTAATTCTAAGCCCCAGTAGTTGCTATCAGCTTCAATAGTATTGAAATCAGTATCATCTAAGTTTTCATAACGACGGTATTTAGCTTGTAACTTCAAATTATCAGTGAAGTTGTAACCCACACCAGCACCAATGTATGGAGCAAAATCGTTTGAGCTGTATTTGTTAGTACCGTTCTGAGTATTCTCAAGTGAATAATACATAGCACCCGCTTCAGCTGATAAGCTCCAACGGTTAGCCAAAGGCCAAATACCTACTAAACCTAAAGTTCCACCTTTCACGCCAGCATCATTGCTGAAACCTGCTGCAGTCCAATCAGCATTACCCAAATCGCGGAAGCCGATTTCAGCGCCGAAGTAATCATTGAACATATAGCCTGCGAATACATCCCATGCATATGGGTCATCTTGACCATTCTGGGTCGCGATATGTTCATAGTTGTTAACGCCTAAACCTGCGCCAACATACCAAGGAGTGAGTTCTTGAGCCGCTGATACAGTGAAAGGTAATAGCGAGGCAAGCAGTACAAATTTTAATTTATGATTCATCATGTTCTCCAATTCCATTATTTATGATTCTCCACCAATATGTCTTGCTTTATGTGTGCAAAACATTGCTAGCACTTAATGTGGGGATCCTTTGGTATTGTAGCCAGCGGTTAATTATCACTTGGTTTGTTAAGTTTTACCAGTGTTAAGAGTTTCCTTTTTATAGTCGCTCGTGCTGTAAGCTGTTTTTTAAACATAAAAAAGGCACTCCGAGGAATGCCTTTAAAATGAACTGTTTTGTTAATTTTGTGTGAGAATTAACGTGTCCATATCCAATTCTCAATTTCTATTGGGTCGATGCCATTCGCTTTAATGTAGTTGCGGTGATCAACTAGTCTTTGTAGCATGTCTGTGGTGATTGAAACGTGCATAGTTTCATCAATAACGCCCTGTTGGAACAGTTTGTAAGCCATATCAATCACTAGGTGATAACGTGATGTGCCGTTACGAACGCCCATATCGAATGGAGTGGTTGTTGAACCTTCTTCTTCATAGCCTTTAATTCTGAAGCGACGGCTGCCTTTGTAATCAAATATTAACTTTTTAATCGTATTTGGGTAACCATGGTAGTTGAATACCACGCCTTTATCTTGGGTAAATATTTCGTCCATTAACCAAGGTTTTTCTTTAAATTTGCGGCTTCCTAAGCCATCACTGCTTAATTCGGTGACGCTAACGAAGCGAATTTTGACTCTTGGAAGGAGTTCTCTGATCAATACTAATGAAGCCATACACTCTTGAGTGACGTAATCACCACAACCTGCAAGTACGATATCTGGATTCTCATCAGAGGCAAAATCCCACACCATCACGCCATCTTTTGCTTGTTTACGCGCTTCTTCCAAGCTTAACCATTGTGGTAACTCTTTCTTACCCGCAACGAGAATATTGAGTTTGTCGCGGTCAGCATAAGCGCGTTCGGTATAAACTAAGGTGCTGTTAGCATCTGCTGGTAAATAAGCAGAGATAATTTTAGGATGCTTCTCTAGCATAGCGCCAAGGAAAGACGGGTTTTGATGCGAGTAGCCATTATGGTCTTGGCGTTCTAGCAACGAAGATAAAACGACGTTACATGCAGGCAGTGGCTTCCGGAAGTGTACGCCTTGGCTCGCGTAGACGTATTTACAGTATTGGTCTGCCATCGATGAGATCACTTGTGAGAATGATTCATAGGTTGGGAACATGCCGTGGCGGCCTGTGACTGTGTAGCCGTGCAACATACCAAAGAGCAAGTTTTCAGAAAGGAGCTCAATCACTCGTCCTTCACGGGACATGTCTTCATCCCAGCTCTCAATTGGCCATTGCCATGCACGATCGGTTTCTTCAAATACGGCTTGTAACTGATTTGAATAGGTTTCATCAGGGCTAAAAATACGTAGATTACGTTGATCACGGTTCAACTTGAATGCATCACGCATCCATTCGCCCATTTTCAGCATTGAATAACCACGGTGACCACGTGGTACTTCTGGGCCATAGCTGAGTTTTTCGAGATCGGGATTCGCTAACGCTCTAACGACTTCCCCGCCGTAACTCAAATGTTGACGACCACAGGCAAGTTGCTTAGGTGGAATTAATGAGCAAATGTCTGCATCAAAAATAAGCTCACCTTTATCATTCATTTGGTAAAGTTCTTGGAAGTTGTAACTGGCAAGCCAATTGTTTAGTGCATCTAGATGGCCTTTATCTGTGGCACATTTATTGACGATCACTTGGTGTGATTCGCAGTTACCTTCGAGTTTCTTACCTTTATACTCACTGACACCTGTCCAACCTTTGGCGGTACGCATTAAAATCACTGGCCATTTAGGCTTAACCACATCTTCGCCACTACGGGCACGACGTTGGATATCATTGATCATGGCGTAAGCGGTATCCATGGCATTTGTCATTTGCACATAGATATCTTCTTCTAATTCGTTATCAACGATAATAGGGAAGTAGCCAAGACCACGGAATTCAAGATCCAGTTCTTCATGGCTCATGCGTCCCATGCGGGTTGGGCCTGAAATTTTATAGCCATTGATATGCACAATCGGCAATACTGCACCGCTAGTCGCAGGAGATACTAAGCGGTTTGCATACCAAGATGCGGCTAATGGCCCAGTTTCTGCTTCACCGTCACCAATTAAGACGGTGGCGATCAGATCTGGATTATCGAGAACAGCGCCCCAGCCTACTGAAAGTGAGTAGCCGAGTTCGCCACCTTCAAGAATTTGTCCTGGAGCTTCTGGGTTTGCATGTGAAGGGTAGCCGTAAGCTGCGGAAAACTTCTTACAAATATCTTCGATACCCGTTTCATTGTAGGGGATTGTTTCAGGATAGAAATGGCTTAACGAACCCTCTATGAATAAGTTAGCTTGTACTGCAGGGAAACCATGACCTGGACCAACTAAATAGATGAATGAGCGATTGTGTTTAACAATCAATCTATTAATGTTGGCGTAAACAAAGTTAATGCCGGGGCAGGTACCCCAGTGGCCAAGTAAACGTGGTTTGATATCAGTATGGGCAAGTGGACGTTTATGTAAGACGTTTTGTTTGAGATAAATCTGCGAGGTCGCAAGAAAGTTAGTCGCTCTGACATATTTTTTCAGTGCATTGATTTCATGTATTTGTGTCATATAAAGCCTCACTAAAACAAACAAGAGATGATTGAAGTTTCTATGCGACTACTATATTTGTAATTTTATTACAAAAATGTGCCCTGCATCCAAATTTTAAAAGTTGTTTTTACTGTTAAAAATAATGTGCTAACTGTGCACTTTTGTTAATCAAGCTTTAACAGTGACTTAGCTTATGTTGTGAGACGTGATTTTGATGGTGTTTAACTGCGCAAACGCGAGCTTGATCACATGAGCAATTTCGAATACTGTGCTATTTTGCTGCGTTGAATTCGGTAGCCGTGATGTTGTAAATTCACGGAAGGATAATTTGAAAAAATAAATCTACCGAAATTCTTACCTTTAACTTGGAAGGATTCATTCACCACAGATGTTGTACCTCTAATTGCCATTCAATTTGAGGAGCATTTGCTACGGGAAGAAGTAAAATAATATGTTAGAAACCATAGTTAATTTTTTGAATGCGCTACTTTGGGGTAAGTTGTTAGTATACGGGCTAGTAGGAGCTGGTCTTTATTTTACCATTAGACTTGCCTTTATCCAGTTAACCCACTTTAAACATTCCATCAAAGTCATGACCATGAGTCGCCAAGGTTGCGATAGCGGTCTTTCATCATTTCAAGTCTTTTGTACCAGTATGGCGGCCCGTGTTGGTGCCGGTAATATGGCCGGTGTTGCAGTCGCTATTGGTGCTGCAGGTCCTGGTGCGGTATTTTGGATGTGGCTTATCGCTATTTTAGGTATGGCTACCGCTATGGTTGAATCAACCTTAGCGCAGGTTTACAAAGTGCGAGATCATAACGGTCAGTTCCGCGGCGGTCCTTCTTACTACATGGAAAAAGGCTTGGGTCAGCGCTGGATGGGCATTTTATTTGCTGTATTCCTGATCATTGCTTTTGGTCTGGTATTTAACGCGGTGCAAGCAAATACGATTACTGGAGCCATGGAGCGAGTTTTTGGGTTTAATCCAACTTATGTCGGGATTGGACTCGTGATTGCCAGTGGATTTGTGATTGTCGGTGGTCTGCGTAAAGTTGCCCGAGTCTCTGAGTTTATTGTTCCTATCATGGCATTAGCCTATATTCTCGTTGCCTTTATCATCGTTATTTTCAACCTTGATCAACTACCTGCGATTATTAGCTTAATTGTGAAAAGTGCTTTTGGTTGGCAAGAGGCAGCTGCTGGTGGTGTCGCTTATACTGTCGCGCAAGCTATGCAAGCGGGTATTGCACGCGGACTCTTTTCGAACGAAGCGGGTATGGGGAGCGCGGCGAATGTCGCGGCCAGTGCGTCGCCTAATCCGAACCATCCAGCATCCCAAGGTTTTGTACAGATGATGGGGGTATTTGCGGATACTATCGTTATCTGTACTGCAACGGCTGCAATAATCCTACTATCAGGAGATATTGGCTCGAGTGACGATGGCATACGATTAACTATTAATGCTATGTCTACTCATGTTGGTGACTGGGGTGGGGCGTTTATTGCGGTAGCGATTTTCTTATTCTGCTTTACATCAATCATAGCCAATTACTCTTACGCTGAAACAAACGTGATGTTTTTAATGGGTAACAGTACTAAATTACTGCCTTTGTTCCGTTTGTGTGTATTGGGCATGGTAATGTTTGGTGCCGTGGCGAAGATAAGTCTGGTGTGGAACTTAGCCGACGTTTCTATGGGATTAATGGCGACAGTGAACATTATCGCCCTCTTACTGTTGTCAGGTTTGGCCATTCGCGTCATCAATGATTATCGCGAACAGGTTAAAGCGGGTAAGACGCCAGAGTTTGACCGCAGTAAGTTTCCTGAATTAATGGATCAACTTGATGATGATATTTGGCAAGATGCCAGTCTCAAGCCAGTTAAAAAGCCTTAGTTAACCCAAATTATCGACGACAAGTATTACTGATTGTCGTAATCGAAAAGACCACGCCGTTAAAGCGTGGTTTTTTTATGTTCGTTCAGTATCATAGACATGTCTTTTTGTTTCTGTTGGGAGTTTTTGATGTTGATATTGGTTTCGCCGGCGAAGACCTTAGATTTTGAACAGCCGCCACTGACGCAGGTGTATTCACAGCCTGATTTCTTAACTCATAGTCAGGAGTTGATCCAAGTTTGTCGGCAATTAACTCCTTCAGATATCGCGACTTTGATGAAGGTGAGCGATAAAATTGCGGGTTTAAATGCGGCGCGTTTCGGAGAGTGGCAGCCAGACTTTAGTTTAGATAATGCTAAACAGGCCATTTTTGCCTTTAGAGGGGATGTGTACACTGGTTTTGATGCTGACACCTTATCTGAGGATGAAATCGCCCAGACTCAGTCGCAGCTGCGTATTCTATCGGGTCTTTATGGTTTGCTCAGGCCGCTTGATTTAATCATGCCTTACCGTTTAGAAATGGGAACGGCACTTTCAAATCCAAAAGGTAAAAATCTATATGAATTTTGGGGTGATACCTTAACGCAAGCGGTAAATGAAGCGCTTGCGGAAAGTGGTAGCGATATAATTGTCAATCTTGCTTCTAATGAGTATTTCAAAGCGATAAAGCCTAAAAAACTGCAAGGGCAATTAATTTCACCCGTGTTTAAAGATGGTAAAAATGGTCAATATAAAGTGATCAGTTTTTTTGCTAAGCGTGCAAGGGGCATGATGGCGAGATATATCATCACCAATAAAGTGAATACCCTAGCTGAGTTAAAGGCATTTAATCTCGCGGGTTATTATTATAGTGAAGAGCAAAGTTCACCGACACATCCAACATTTTTACGTGCAGAGCAATAGCGCAATATCGAGAAGATGTTAATTGATAGAGAGAACAGCTTATGTTGTTCTCTCTATTATTTTGTCGATTATCTATTTTTCAGACTGAATGACTAAAGGTGTTAATGTCGCGGTTGAATTTGCCATGATATAAGCAAATTGTGCGTAGGCGGCGACGTTTTGAGCCAATGCGGCGGGGTCAATCTTATCTAAGGTATCATTCGGTGTGTGATGGTAATCGAAGTAATCGTGACCATCTTGCCTTAATGATGCAACAGGTACGCCTAGGGCCGGAAACATAGAGACATCAGGCCCGCCAGAAGCTTGGTTGTTGCCAAGTGCAACAGCATTGAATGACATAGGGCTAAGTGCATGCTGTACCTCAGTCCATGCGCTCTCATTGACCTTAGTATCGATTTGATAGATTCGGCCCGCGCCAAAATCAGACTCTGCAGCAATGTAGTGCAATGGTAATTCGGCTTTATGCGCTTCGGCATAGGCTTTACCGCCCACAAGCCCAATTTCTTCAGCGGCATATAGCACCACTCTGACGGTACGAGCGGGTTTTACCGGAAGATCTTGAATATGCTTAGCTGCAGCTGTCACAATCGCGACACCCGCCCCATCATCAATTGCACCCGTACCTTCATCCCAAGAATCTAAATGAGCGCCAATCAATACTATTTCATTGGGCTTGCTGCTGCCTGTCACTTCGGCAATGACATTGTAAGACGTATTAAAGCCTGCATTCTTTGGTGACATCTGCAATTCAAGTAGAGCATCAGGATTGCGTTTTAGTAATGCATCGACCAAATCTGCATCGGGGTTTGACATGGCAGCAGCGGGGATCTTTGGCACGTCATCTTGATAGCGCATAACACCTGTATGGGCCATGCGGTCATGATCTGTGCCAATAGAGCGGATCACGATCGCAACTGCGCCTTTTTGCGCTGCTGCGACGGCACCTTTTGAGCGGCCGCCAACGCTTTTGCCATAACCTTCACCAGTAATGTGGCGTTCAGTTTTTTGGTCAATAAACGCAATCTTACCTTGCACGTCTTCAGGCTTGGCTTGTTGTAGTGCCTCTAGGCTATCAAAACGTGCGATTTTAGCCTGTAAACCACCTGCTGGTGTCGCAACGCTGCCGCCAAGCGCAGTAATGACCAGCGGCTGCTCGACTGGGAAGGTTATTTTGGCTTTGGCTTCACCGCGCTCCCAAATGGGCACTTGTACTGGTTCTTTATAAACGCGGTCAAATCCAAGGCTTGTCAGTTTCTCCATCGCCCAGTTAACGGCGATGATATCTTTTGGGCTACCAGCAAGTCTTGGGCCCACTTCAACCGTGAGCGATTCGACTATGTCATAGCCTAATTGTGAAGCTAATGCCGTCTGTTGTAATTTTATGGCTTCACTTGTCGTGGCGGTTTCTACTTGAGTTTGGCACGCACTTAAACTCCCAATTAAAAGACTAGAGAGAAGTGCAGTTTGATAGGGCTTCATTAGATTTCCTTTATTTTTATTAAGCATGTCCCATTTTTAAAAACAATCTAGCAAAAAGTGTGCTTTATGTCCCGACTATATCCGTAAGGCAACGCTATATTAGCGCAGGGGTTAGTTTTAGGAGAGAAAGTGCGTAATGAATATTGAATTAATGCAGGAGCGAGCCGATCATGCGGTAGTGCTATTAAAGGCACTTGCGAACGAACGCCGTTTATTTATTCTTTGTTATTTATTGAATGAAGGAGAAATGTGCGTTGGCGAAATGAATAAAAAATTAGGCTTAAGTCAATCGGCACTATCACAACATCTTGCTTGGTTACGCAAAGATAATTTAGTAACCACACGCAAAGAAGCGCAAACGGTATTTTATTCGCTCAAGAGTGATGAAGTTCGGGAGATGATCCACTTATTGAACAACATTTATTGTCATTAATAGTGTTTTTCAGATATAAAAAAACCGGCAATTGCCGGTTTTTTTCATTTGCTATTTTATAGATTAAGCAGCGATTGCTTTGATCTTAGCGTTCAAACGTGCCTTTTGACGAGCGGCTTTATTCTTGTGAATAAGACCTTTAGTCGCCATACGGTCAACGATTGGTTGTGCAACAGCAAAAGCTTCTGCTGCTGTTTTGTGATCGCCTGCTTTAATTGCAGCGATTACTTTTTTAACGTATGTACGTAACATTGAGCGACGGCTGGCGTTATGCTGACGACGCTTTTCAGATTGAAGCGCGCGCTTCTTTGCAGACTTGCTATTAGCCAAGGTGCAACTCCTAAAAACTGGATTTGATACTTTTAAAGGCCGAGGAATATGCCTGCATTTAGTCACTTTGTCAATGACTATGATTGAATATTCATCATAAAGATAAATTAATCCAACCTGCCTTGGCTATCTTCGACCCAACTCGTGTAATATGTGGCGCAATTCTAGCAGCTATTACCGCAGTGTGACAGAGCCTGAATCGATTTTTTGAGATGTATCACCTAATCAATTCGATATGGGTCTGGGGGACGTTTGAGTAGAAAATTATTAAAATCTGGTCTGATTGTTAGTGCTATGACATTGATATCCCGTGTGTTAGGTCTTGTTCGGGACGTCGTTGTTGCTAACTTGATGGGGGCTGGGACAAGTGCCGATGTGTTTTTCTTCGCCAATAAAATTCCTAACTTTTTACGTCGTTTGTTTGCTGAAGGGGCTTTTGCACAAGCCTTTGTGCCTGTTTTAACTGAGTACCAAGAAAAACACACCGCGGAAGAAACCCGTGACCTGCTGAGTAAGGTCGCAGGCACATTAGGTTTATTGGTGACGATTGTGACGCTTGTGGGCGTGGTAGCTTCGCCCGTGTTATCAGCCTTATTCGGCGGTGGTTGGTTTATCGCTTGGCTCAACAATGAGCCAGATGGCGCTAAATTTGAACTCGCTACCGTAGTGCTTAAGATTACTTTCCCTTACCTGTGGTTTATTACCTTTACCGCACTGGCTGGATCGATTTTAAACACCCGAGGCCGATTTGCGGTTTCGGCGTTTACCCCTGTATTCCTCAATGTGGCGATTATTACCGCGGCCATATTTTATGCGCCAACATCGACTCAACCCGAAATAACCCTTGCTTGGGGCGTTTTTTGTGGTGGATTAATCCAGTTTTTATTTCAAATCCCTTTTTTGCTGCGTGAAAAAGCACTCGTTAAACCTTCTTGGGGCTGGCACCACCCAGGCGTGGTGAAAATCAGAACCTTGATGATCCCGGCGCTATTTGGCGTGTCGGTTTCGCAGATTAACCTGTTATTTGATACCTTTATCGCCAGTTTTTTGATGACGGGCTCGATAAGCTGGCTCTACTATGCCGACCGTTTATTGGAGTTTCCCCTAGGATTGTTTGGGATCGCGATTGGTACTGTGATTTTGCCTGCGCTGTCACGAAACCATGTGAATGCTGAAGGTGCGGGCTTTGGCTTGACGATGGATTGGGGAGTTAAAGCGATTTTACTGCTAGGTCTACCAGCCATGATGGGGTTGATCGTGCTCGCCAAGCCTATGCTGATGGTGTTATTTATGCGCGGCGCTTTTTCGATGCATGATGTTGAAATGGCTTCTTATAGTTTGATGGCTTACGGTAGCGGTTTACTCAGTTTTATGTTGATTAAAGTTCTCGCACCAGGTTATTACTCCCGCCAAGATACCAAAACCCCTGTGCGTTATGGCATTATCGCCATGATCACCAATATGGGATTTAACTTATTGTTTGCTATTCCTTTTGGATATGTTGGTCTAGCAATTGCGACTTCAATGTCAGCATTGCTCAACGCCACTTTGCTTTATCGAGGATTGCATTTAGCCGGCGTTTATCGCATTTCTAGGCCGACTATGGTGTTTTTTGCTAAAGCCGTGGTCTCTACCGCCTTGATGGTGGTAGTCTTGTATTACTTTTTACCTTCGCAACAAATTTGGTTAGATTGGCATTTGTTCGAGCGTGCAAAAGCCTTGATAGGCTTGATTTTAGCGGGGGCAGTCAGTTACTTGTTGGGACTGCTTTTGCTCGGAATTCGTCCTTGGTCAATTAAACGGGGAGTTTGATTGCTGATTCTCATCGCTAGCTGTTATATAATCAGCCGATTTGCGCTTGGCAGTTGTCTAAAGTTATGGAATTAATCCGCGGTATACATAACATTTTGTCATCCCACCACGGGTGTGTATTGACTATAGGTAATTTTGACGGCGTCCATCGTGGTCATGCACAAGTGATTGCGAACTTAGTGCAGAAGGCAAAGCAGTTATCGCTGCCATCTACGTTGATGACGTTTGAACCTCAGCCGCAGGAATTATTTAGCGGCGACAATGCGCCAGCTCGTTTAAGTTTATTACGTGATAAAGTCATGTTGCTCGATGAACTTGGGGTTGAACGGTTAGTGTGTGTTAACTTTAATCGCACTTTTGCCAATCAACCTGCTGAGCATTTTATTGAAGAATTGTTGGTCCGCAAACTCGGTGTTAAATACCTAGTGGTCGGCGATGATTTTTGTTTTGGTCAGGGTCGTAAAGGCAATTTTGAGATGCTTGTGCAGGCAGGTATCCAATATGGCTTTACTGTGGTCAGCACCCAAAGTTTTATGCTGGGCTCGCAAAGAGTGAGCTCAACCGCCGTGCGTGAACAATTGGCTAAGGGTAATCTTGAGCAAGCAAGACGCTTGCTCGGTCATCCTTTTACCTTGAGTGGTCGTGTCGCGCATGGGCAAAAAATTGGCCGCACCATTGGTTTTCCCACAGCCAATATCGCCTTAAAGCGCAATGTTGTACCGGTACGCGGTGTGTTTGCGGTCAAGTGTTATTGGGATAACAGCGATATTTATGAGGGCGTAGCCAATATTGGGTTTCGTCCGACAGTGAACGGTCAAGTGTGTCAGCTTGAGGTGCATCTTTTTGATTTTGAAGGTGACATTTACGGCAAACATGTTGAGGTCGAGTTGGTGGCTAAACTCCGTGATGAGCAACCTTTTGACTCATTGGATGCGCTTAAGCAACAGATTTTAAATGATGCAAATGAAGCCAAAGCTTTATTTGGTAATGATGCAGGCTGAAATTTATCAGTTTAATTAACGGTATAGGATCAATGAGCGACTATAAATTTACTTTGAATTTGCCGGAAACAGAGTTTCCGATGCGTGGTAATTTGGCAAATCGCGAGCCAGAGATGTTAGAGCGCTGGACAAAAGACGGTTTGTATCAGCAGATCCGTGATAGCCGAATTGGCCGTACTCCCTTCATTTTGCATGACGGCCCACCGTATGCAAATGGCAGTATTCATATTGGTCACTCAGTGAATAAAATCCTCAAGGACATTATTGTTAAGTCAAAAACCCTATCTGGTTTTGACGCACCGTATGTGCCAGGTTGGGATTGCCACGGTTTACCTATTGAGCTTAAAGTTGAGCAAAAAGTGGGTAAGCCTGGTCAAAAAATTTCTGCGGCAGAATTCCGCGAAGAATGCCGTAAATACGCCGCCGAGCAAGTTAACGGCCAACGTGAAGACTTTATCCGTTTAGGTGTATTAGGCGACTGGCACAATCCGTACCTGACGATGGATTTTTCAACCGAGGCTAATATCGTACGTTCTTTATCGAAAGTGATTGAAAGTGGTCATTTACATAAAGGCGTAAAGCCAGTGCATTGGTGTACTGACTGCGGTTCTGCCCTAGCTGAAGCTGAAGTGGAATACGAAGACAAAACCTCACCTGCTATCGATGTGGCGTTTGTGGCGGCGGATAGCAATGCCGTTGCGGCTAAATTTGGGGTAAGCGATTACTCACATCCTGTTTCTATGGTGATTTGGACTACCACACCATGGACGCTACCAGCGAATCGAGCCTTGTCTTTAAGCCCTGAGCTGGATTACAGCTTAGTTGAATTCGAAAAAGACGGTGTGACGCAAGCGCTTATTTTAGCTGAAGTATTAGTTGAATCTTGCCTGACTCGCTATAACGTAGAAAGTCATACTGTGCTTGGTTCTACCAAAGGCGCAGCGCTTGAGCTTGTCCGCTTTAATCACCCGTTTTTAGATTTTGATGTTCCGGCAATTTTAGGCGATCACGTCACGACTGATGCAGGTACCGGTATCGTTCATACTGCCCCAGGTCACGGTCAAGACGACTTTGTGGTTGGTCAAAAATACGGTTTAGAAGTGGCAAATCCTGTTGGCGACAACGGTGTGTACAAGCCTGATACTGAGTATTTTGCTGGCCAACATGTCTTTAAAGCCAACGATAACGTGGTTGCTTTACTGAGAGAAAAGAGCGCCTTGTTGAATCACGTGGCTTACCGCCATAGCTACCCACATTGCTGGCGTCACAAAACACCGATCATCTTCCGTGCAACGCCGCAGTGGTTTATCTCTATGGATAACCATGGTCTGCGTACGCAAGCATTGAAAGAAATCGAACAGACTCAATGGATCCCTGATTGGGGTCAAAGTCGTATCGAAAAAATGGTTGAAAACCGCCCTGACTGGTGTATTTCACGCCAACGTACTTGGGGTGTGCCTATCACGCTGTTTATGAATCGTGAAACTGAAGAGCTGCACCCAGATAGCGTGTCGCTAATGGAACGCGTGGCGAATCGTATCGAACAGCAAGGTATTCAAGCTTGGTGGGATCTCGATGCCGCCGAATTGTTGGGTGATGAAGCTGAGCAATATCGTAAAGTCACTGATACTCTGGACGTTTGGTATGACTCAGGTTCAACCTTCTCGTCAGTGGTAGCGGCGCGTCCTGAATTCCACGGACACGGAGTTGACTTGTATCTTGAAGGTAGCGATCAACATCGCGGTTGGTTTATGTCATCTTTGATGATTTCAACCGCAATGAATGGCAAAGCACCGTATAAGCAAGTACTTACCCACGGTTTTACCGTCGATGGTAAAGGCCGTAAGATGTCAAAATCTATTGGTAACGTGATTGCACCACAAACGGTAACCAACAAATTAGGCGCCGACATTCTGCGTTTATGGGTTGCGGCAACAGATTACAGCGGTGAGATGACGGTTTCAGACGAAATCTTAAATCGCAGTGCCGATGCCTATCGTCGTATTCGCAACACTGCGCGTTTCTTATTAGCCAACTTAAACGGTTTCGAGCCCGCTAAGGATTTAGTGGCCGTTGAAGATATGGTGGCGTTAGATCGTTGGGTTGTTCGCCGCGCTGCTGCATTGCAACAGGAAATCATCGAAGCCTATGATCAATATAACTTCCATATAGTGACTCAAAAACTGATGCAGTTCTGCTCGGTTGAGTTAGGCAGTTTCTATCTGGACATCATTAAAGATCGCCAATATACGGCTAAGCAAGAAGGCCATGCACGCCGTAGTTGTCAATCGGCGCTGTATCTGATCTCTGAGGCCATGGTGCGTTGGATTGCGCCAATTCTAAGCTTCACTGCTGACGAAGTATGGCAATTACTGCCTGGCGAGCGTGATGCTTATGTCTTTACCCAAGAATGGTATCAAGGCTTGAAATCAGTCACCTTAGCGACTGATTTGAGCGATGACTATTGGCAGCAGTTGCTAACCGTGCGTAATGAAGTCAACAAAGTGATTGAACAAGCTCGCCGCGACAAACGTATCGGTGGCTCATTAGAAGCTGAAGTGACCTTGTTTGCGGATGCTACCTTGACTGAGCAATTAACCCATATCGGCGATGAGCTAAGATTTGTGTTATTGACCTCTGAAGCCAAAGTATTGCCTTTAGCCGATGCTACATTGGAAGCGGTTGAGACTGAGTTGGCATCACTGAAATTAGTGGTTGCTTCAAGCACTGCTGAGAAATGTGAGCGTTGTTGGCACCACAGAGAAGAGGTCGGCACCATTGAGGCCCACCCAACACTCTGTACTCGCTGCGTAACAAACATTGAAGGCGACGGCGAAGTTCGCCTGTTTGCGTAAAGGATCTGTATGCCATTAACTTGGAAAGACAGTGGCTTACGTTGGTATTGGGTAGCTGTATTGGTGTTTTTTGCCGATCAGCTATCTAAACAATGGGTCTTAGCCAATTTTGATTTACATGAATCGCTGAATTTATTGCCTTTCTTTAATTTCACTTATGTACGTAACTACGGGGCCGCCTTTAGTTTTTTAAGTGATGCCGGTGGTTGGCAGCGTTGGTTATTTACGATTGTTGCAGTTGGATTCAGTACTCTACTCACAGTGTGGTTGCGTAAGCAATCCGCTTCGTTGTTGAAACTGAATCTGGCTTACACCTTAGTGATTGGTGGCGCCCTAGGCAATTTGGTCGACAGATTAATGCACGGTTTTGTTGTTGATTTTATCGATTTCTTTTGGGCTAAGAGCCATTATCCAGCTTTCAATATCGCCGATTCGGCGATTTGTATTGGTGCTGTGTTGATCATTTGGGATGCATTTTTAAGCGGTAAATCTGAAACAGATAGCGCCGAAGGGGTTAAGAAGTGACTGTGACGCGATCTTTACTATGCCATATGAATATTGTGCTTTCTGATGGTTCAACCGCAGACAGCACTAAAGCTTCGGGTAAACCAGCTCGATTAAATGTGGGTGACGGTACGTTAAGTCCTGCATTTGAGGCGCAATTGGCAACGCTTGCTGAAGGTGATAAACACAGTTTTACCCTTGAAGCGATTGATGCCTTTGGTGAATCAAATCCTGATGCTATTCACTATCTAGACAGAAGCCGTTTTCCGGCAGACATGAGTTTAGAAGCAGGCGTGATTGTCAGTTTTGCCGGCCCAGGTGGCAGTGAAATCCCGGGTATTGTCCGTGATGTCGCGGGTGATTCCATCACAGTCGATCTGAATCATCCTCTGGCAGGGCACAAGATCACTTTTGAACTGGACGTTGTAAAGGTACTTTAAGATGAAACTCGATCCTACCAGCCCAAGTTTGAATATTATGCTCGCGAACCCGCGTGGTTTTTGTGCGGGTGTTGATCGTGCTATCAGTATTGTTGAACGGGCGTTGGAATTGTTTTCACCGCCTATCTATGTTCGACATGAAGTCGTACATAATCGCTATGTCGTGCAGAATCTGAAGGATCGCGGTGCGGTTTTTGTCGAAGAGTTAGATCAAGTGCCGGATAACAACATTGTTATCTTCAGTGCTCATGGTGTCTCTCAAGCGGTGAGACAAGAAGCTAAGGCGCGCGGCTTGAGAGTTTTCGATGCGACATGTCCCTTAGTGACCAAAGTGCACCTTCAAGTGACGCGTGCAAGCCGTAAAGGTATTGAATGTATCTTGATTGGGCATGAAGGACACCCTGAAGTCGAGGGGACTATGGGTCAATACGATAATCCTAACGGCGGCGTTTATCTGATTGAATCGCCTGCTGATGTGGATGCGCTAGAAGTGCGCGACCCTAACAATCTCTGCTTCGTGACCCAAACAACCTTATCTGTCGATGATACGTTAGACATTATTGCCGCGTTACAAAAAAGGTTTCCTTCAATTGAAGGACCCCGTAAAGACGATATTTGTTATGCAACACAGAATCGTCAAGATGCAGTACGTAATCTATCTGCGGATGTGGATTTGTTGATTGTTGTTGGTTCAAAAAACAGCTCTAACTCTAATCGGTTACGCGAGCTCGCATTGAAGACCGGAACCCAGTCTTATCTGGTGGATACTGCTGACGATGTTGAATCAAGCTGGTTCGATAATGTTTCGCGTGTTGCTGTTACCGCAGGCGCTTCTGCACCTGAGGTCTTAGTTCAACAAGTTGTCCAAGCGATTGCAAAACTCGCCCCTAGCGTGGTAACTGAAGTCGAAGGACGTAAGGAAGACACTGTCTTTGCGGTGCCTGCCGAACTGCGCTAAATCTATGTGATGTTAAGTTATTTATAAAAAAGAGGCGATAAGTCTCTTTTTTATTGCCTCAAATTCATTCAAGGCATAATGATGTCAATGCTTATATGCTATTGTTACTGGCTACTTACATTTTTGTCATCTATTATTAACTGTTAGTGGTTTTTTGTCGTAAGACTAAGATTTTAAAAGGGTAAATGGCTGAAAAGCTTGTCAAAAATATGGCTAAATTCGAACGATTGACACAAAAGGACTTTCAACGGGGTTTCTCATTAATTGAGGTGCTTGTTGCATTGGTGATCTTAGTCATTGGCTTAATCGGTATTTTTAATCTACATATCGTTGCAAAGCGTGGCAGCTTCGAGTCATTTCAGCAAACCCAAGCCTCTTATTATATCGATGATATTATTAATCGAATGAGATTAAATCGAGGGCAGCTAGCGAATTATGTTGGCACCTATAAAGGTAATTTAACTGCTCCGGAGAAGATTTGTGATGTTGGGGTCGGGCATGACGTAAATGACGTATGCTCAGATGTTCAGACTTCAGCTTCTGATTTGTATCAGTGGGAGCAGTTGTTTCTTGGTGCTTCAGAACAAGTTGGTGGTCATAATGTTGGCGGGTTAGATCTACCAACCGCTTGTATCAAGGCATCTTTAGCTGGAGAGGTTACAGTTGTCATGAGTTGGCGAGGTATTCGAGCACTGAGTGACGGTGCAGCCAAAGCCAATTCATTCGTACAATCTTGTGGTACGAGTAGCGATCGTCGACGAGTTTTGACTATTACGACAATAATCCTTTAGGTGGAGTTGATTAAGTGAAGTTAATGCGTAAAGGCTTATCAAATCATGCTGGTTTCTCATTGGTCGAGTTAATGGTAGCCATGATCATTGGGTTATTTTTAACTCTGGGTGTATTTACCATGTTTAGTATGTCCTCCTCTAATGTCACCACTACGAGTCAATTTAATCAGTTGCAAGAAAATGGGCGTATCGCCTTAGCACTTATGGAAAGGGATATTAGCCAGTTAGGTTTCATGGGGGATATTACTGGCACAGAGTTGGTTAGAGGTGTAAATACAACATTGTTGGCTGCCATTATCCCTACTGGAGATGATTGTATTGGTGGTGGGATTAATAATGCATCGTTTCCTAATACAACCTCAAGCCATTTTCGTAAGCTATGGGGTTATGAAGCGGGTGTTGGAACAGAAAGCTTAGCGTGTTTAACTAATGTAGTTAAGAATACTGATGTAATACAAATCAAGCGTTTATCAGGCCCGCCTACGACTAATCCCAATGATGTTAATCGATACTATATTGGTGCAACGGCAAATCAAGCAATCATTTTTAGTGGTTCGCAACCCACACCTACATTGGACAATGGAAGATTTTGGGAATATGTCCATCATGTTTATTACATTCAAAATGATGGTTCGATACCGGTACTTCGTAGACGTTTATTATTAAATGGTGGAATGAATACCTCTGGTAGTTATGAGCAGTTGGTTGAGGGTATTGAAAATATGCGGATATTGTATGGTTTTGATAATGATGGTAATGATACAGCTGATATATTTATGCCAGCACAAAATGTCACTTCACTAATGTGGGATAACGAACAGTTTCAACGTTTAGTCGCTATTCGAATATTTCTTTTAGTACGTTCGACAGATGAAGATTCAAGTTATACCAATGACACTAAATATGTATTAGGTGACAAAAAAATTGCTGCAACTCAAGATCATTTTCGACGAAAAGTAGTCTCGACAACAATAGTTCTCGAGAATCCTGTATTAATTAGACAGTAACTGGGTTAGTGAATGAAAAAGCAGAAAGGGATAGTGTTATTTTTTTCTTTGATCGTACTGATACTCATGACTGTTATCGGGGTTGCTTTGGCTGTGAATTCGACTCAGTCAATGCGAATGTCAGGCGCTGGGTCTGATCGCATTGGAGCGATGGCCTCAGCGATAGGTGCTCAAGATAAAGTAATCGTTTCTCAGCAAGGTAAAATCATGGCAAATATGTCAGCTGTTACTACAGTTAAAGATGCGGCTTTTGGTGTAATTAATACTTTTACCCCGATGGTTTCTGGTGATGTTACTTGTCAACGTAGTTCAAAAGCGAGCTCTTCAAGTTTAATTATGTGTCGTCGTGTTGAAGTGAGTAGTGAAGCAAAGTTTGGCCGAGATGACATGGGGCGGTTGACCGTCGTTGCTGGTATCGAGCAAGAAGTATTAACCGGGAGTTAATTATGTGGGCTAAAAAAATTACCGTCTCTATATTGTTTTGTTTGGTCATTCTTTCTGGGTTGAGCTTTGCGGACGATACCGAATTATATGTTTTCGAATCTACAGCACGTTCAGGTTCTCGTCCGCAAGTGTTAATTATTTTTGATACGTCAGGAAGCATGGGAACTAATGAGTATACAGATACTTTTTATCAAAGGGGCGATGTAATCACTGATAGCACAAAACTCTATTTTAGTCGCAGTAGCTCGGATGTTCCTGAGAGTAGTAGTCAACGTTTTTTCATAAACTCACTAAATGGTTGTGCTACGTCATTAGAATATTTAAAAGATTATGGCATGTTTACAGGCTTTCTACGTGAGTATAGTTTTTCTGGCCAAACGGGGAGTTGGGAGGATTTGCCTGTTGAAGGCACAAATATCCATCTTATCGACTGCTTTGAAGACATAGATTCTAAGAATATTAAAAATGCGAAAGGACAACCAACCGGATTTCCTATCGACGGCGAAGGTACTCAAGCATCTCCGGTGCCTTATGCCGTTCTAAATGCTAGCTCGACCCAAGAGCAAATTAATGTAGCAATAGATAAATCTAAGTTAACGGGTCTAGGTACAGGTCAGCCTGTTACCATTTACACCGAAAAATATATTAATTGGTATCATTCTACTAAAGCAAAAAAATATTACACTCGAATGGCAATCGCGCAACGGGTTGTGGGAGATACCATAGTTACAACTCCTGGAGTTGATTTTGGTATTGCCGTCTTTAACCGAAATAATGATGGTTCAGGTAGTGATTCAAACAATGGAGGTCGCATTATAAATGGAATAAAGCGAACTGATGAAACAACAAAGTCAACTTTACTTGATATCGTTCCGGATTTAGTCGCAGGGGGGAATACTCCATTGTGTGAAACACTCTATGAAGCTTATCGTTATTATTCTGGTGGTAATGTTTTGTATGGTTATGAAAATAGAGACCCCAAATTAAGTCCTAGTCGTGATACTTCTATTGAGAAAGATGGGAAATATAAATCACCACTATCATTGCAGAAGTGCCAGAACAAAGCTTATGTAGTATATATGACGGATGGCGAACCTACATCTGATACTGCAGCAGATGGTTATGTAAAAAACTTGCCCGGTATTAGCAGTTCTAATCGATATGAAAATAGTTATTTGGCAGCCCTTGCTGGGTGGATGAATAAAAATGATGTTAATAGTGAGATAGAAGACGTTCAAACAATCAGTACTTATACTATTGGTTTTAGCTCTGGCGCTAATGATGCTGAGCCTTTATTGAAAGAAACTGCCGCTCGAGGCGGTGGACAATACTTCGCTGCAAGAAATGCTATGCAACTACAAGCGGCACTTCAAAAGGTGTTCTCAAATATTCTTGAGGTGAATGCAAGCTTTACTTCACCATCGATCGCCAGTAATAACTTTGATCGTACTCAAACTTTCGATGCAGTTTATTACGCAATGTTTTTACCAAATAAGGGGCCTCGTTGGCAGGGGAATCTTAAAAAATTTACCGTCACAGGAAATGGTGACATAGTTGATAAAAATGGCGATAAGGCTATTGGTCTAGATGGAAACATTAAGTCTTCTGCTTGTTCAATTTGGACCGATGATGCAATTTGTGC
This sequence comes from Shewanella sp. SP1S1-7, assembly GCF_031932105.1. Classification (NCBI taxonomy): domain Bacteria; kingdom Pseudomonadati; phylum Pseudomonadota; class Gammaproteobacteria; order Alteromonadales; family Shewanellaceae; genus Shewanella; species Shewanella sp. SP1S1-7. Next base: position 5,956 of record NZ_JAUOEU010000033.1, on the reverse strand, counting down.
GTCAACTAGTGCGGGGGGGGATGGTAATGATGTTGGCTTAGGTGGCGCTGCACAGGTGTTAAGAAGTACCAGTAGTCGTAAACTTTATGGTAATTTTGGTTCTGGTTTAACGGATTTTACGAAAACTAATGCTGAAAATAAAGCTGGTGGTGAAACCGCTCTGGCTAATTATATTGGCGTTGAGAAGGCGCAACTGACTAAGCTATTTGATTGGGCTAAAGGGGCAGATGTAGATGATGATGATGGTGATAACAGTGTAACAGACAAACGTAAGGATATTTTAGGTGATCCGTTACATTCTAAACCACTCGCTATTAATTTTGGTACTAAGACATCTCCTGATATCCGTATTTTAATGGGGACCAATCATGGTTTCTTACATATGTTTAAAGATGAGGGAACTGCTGTTAATGAAAGTTGGGCTTTTATGCCTTATGAGCTCTTACCAAATTTAAGAGAATTAAGAGCCAACGTTCCAACCGGCGTGCATTCTGTATACGGGTTAGACAGTCCACCCGTTGCTTATGTTAAGACCGGTTCTACATCGATTGAAAAGGCATGGGTATTTGTCGGTATGAGACGGGGCGGTAAGTCATACTATGCTCTGGATATTACGGCTCCTGACTCGCCTAAGTTTATGTGGAAGATAGATGCTGCGTCCTTAGGTATATCTGAAATGGGGCAAAGCTGGTCGGAACCGGTAATCACAACGATTCCAGGCTGGCCATCAGGAAATACTAGCCCTTCAAGTGCTAAGCCTGTATTGATATTTGGTGCTGGTTATACCCCAACAACAAAAGATGGTAGTGGAGTGGGTGAGACTGATACTGAAGGGCGTGGAGTGTTTATCGTTGATGCTGAAACTGGAACCTTAGTTCATTTCTTCGGACCAAGCTCTGGAGGGAATAGTACACTTATGCCAGGCATTACAGACAGTATTCCTAATTCAGTTGCTGTGTTAGATTCTAATGGAGACAGGCTAACGGATAGGATTTATGCTACGGATACTGGTGCTAATATTTGGCGAATTGACTTACCGAGTGCAAATCCAAAAGACTCTGTAAGGCCTTGGACAGCCTTTAAATTCGCCGACTTAGGTGGAACTACCGTCGCAACAGATAGACGTTTTTTTGCTGAGCCTGTAGTAGCCCAAACATCATTTAGTAATTTAACTGAGGTTTCAGTTACCGAAAATGGCCAAACAAAAGTAACTAAAACTTATCAGAGTATTCCATATGATGCTGTTGTTATTGGTAGTGGACATAGACCTATACCAACAGATAAGTGGCGCTCAGATATGTTTTTTACATTGCAAGATCGCAATGTAGTAACCAAATCATTTAATGGGACAAAGGGTAACGAAATTCCAAATGCTTTGGTCTTAAATGATTTATATAATGTATCTTCACCACTTCCTGAAACTGAAGTTGACAACATTGCTTTTGGTAAGAAACGTGGTTGGTATTATAAATTTGGAAGTATTGGTGAGAAGAGTTTAGCTGGTGCGACAATTATTCAAGGAAGGGTATTTTTTACTTCATATGTGCCTGGTGATAACTCAGCAGAGAATCAATGTTTAGTCTCTGGATTAGGGCGACTTTATGGCTTTGACCTGCATAAAGGGACTCGCGCCTACAAATCAATCAATAATAAAGATTATCTTGAAATGGGGGAGCGAGTTCCGGATACTCCACAACTTGTTATTCCACCTAATGGAGCAAGTGAAAGCTATATGTATCTTATTGGAATTGGTGCAGCTGGTGACAAAATGGAAAAGATCGATGGCGATGACGGTTGTAAAGATGGAGATGAAAAATGTGTTGGTGGCGGCTTAGGAGTTAATAGAATTTATTATCACATTGATGAGTAACTTAAGTATGAAGCAAAGTGAAGGTTTTACGTTAATTGAGCTAATGATTGTAGTGGTTATCATAGGTATCTTAGCATCTATTGCCTATCCATCTTATACTGCGTATCTTGCTAAAGGAGCTCGCGGAGATGGAATCGCTGCAGTTATGCGTATTGTTAATCTTCAAGAGCAGTTTTATCTCGATAATCGTGAATATACTGCTGATATGGTTAAGTTGGGTTTAAAAGTGGACCCTTTTGTGGTTGAAAATCAACTTTATAAAGTGGATTCATCCGTAAGCTCTGGAGCGTTTACCGTAACTGCAACCGCTCAAGGTATTCAAGCATCTCGAGACGCGCCATGCGTGACAATATCCATGAATTCAATTGGTGAAAAAACACCTAAGGAATGTTGGAAATGAAGAATTTAACGAGTGTTGTCGTTGTTGGATTGAGTTTTGTTACTGCTCATGCAATTGCAGGTTCTTTAGATGAAACCTATAAATGTTATATTGATACCTCTAGAGGAGAGCAGATTGCTTATTTTAGTTGGCTAAAGGAGGAAGCGGACCTTAGAGCTGCAAGCCTTATATCTACAGAGGTAGGTATTCTCGATAATCAATCAGTCTATGTTAGAAATGTAATTGAGTGCATCCCTGACAATCGAGATTTTAAATCACTAATCGCAAGAGGACTTGATAGAAAGCACTTAAAATAAATCGTTAATTGCAGTTGGCTGTCGTTGCTAAGGATTGTACTCGACCAGATGAACTTATTTGTATACCTTTTGACTGAGTACTTGTTTTACTACCTGGGCAGTAAATTATTTTTCCTGTACCTAATGAACCAACGATTAGGCCTTCAGCATTAAAACTAATTGAGGATTTATCATATTCAACATAATCTTTATCATTAAAACCATCAACTACTTTGATGACTTTATCGGTTCTACCATTTGTTGAATCAAGAGTGCCAAGAGTACCATTGTCAATGAAGACCTTAAATCCTTTGCTCCAATCATTGCCACAGCTAGAACCTGATAGAGGGCATATACTAACTGTATTGCCATAGCTTACTGCTTGATTGCGAGCAAATGATATTGACTCTTGTATACTTTCAATTTCAGTATTTGCTCGGATACCTTCGTAGAGTGATATCATTGATGGTACACCAATAGTCAGTAATATTGCTGCAACTGCGATAGTGACCATCAATTCCACTAATGTAAAGCCCAGCTTTTTTTTACACATATCATCATCCTCGCTTATTCTTTGTAAAGTATAAGCGAGAACGTTGCTAGTTTCAGCATAAATAGATAAGTCATTTTACAATCAATCTTTTGACTTTTATGACTATAACTTTTAGAAAGATATGTTGTTTGCGATATTTTTAAAAGGTTAGTCTAATTTAATCATTTTCCTGTTATTCGATTATGAGCAATTTATATTACTGTTTTTTGATAGACGTACACGTCCAGCTTGATTAACAATAACAGCTCTAGAATAAGGGCTTGTGGCTGATGAGGGACAATATTTGAGTGTTCCATTTGTACCAGATGCCAGCCCGTCAGGTTGAAACCGGATTGCCGTACGATTGTATTTAACTATGTCTTTTGAATCAAAAGCATTTGTTATATAAAGTTTTTTATCGCTGTCATCTAGTTGGTTATTATTGTTAGTATCAATAAAAACAGTTAGCCCAGCTTGCCAGTTTTGCTCACATTTCTGGTCGATAACAGCACACGCTGTCACTGTTCTGTTAAGGGTAATCGCTTGGTTACGTGCAAATTGTAGCGTTTGTTGGATAATTCGTATGCTGCTATCTGCTCTATATTGGGTATAAACATCAGTTAAGGATGGTACTCCTCCAGTAAGCAAGATGGTTAAGACGGCAAGTGAAATGATAAGTTCTATTAGGCTAAAGCCTTTTTGATGAGTGTTCATAACAAATCCCTGTTATTTTGCGCTTGCATCCCGCGAGCGAGTTAGTTTTGGCTAGAATGTAAGTATAAAGTCTGGCGCTATACTCATAGTGCTTTTTTTAGACTTTTATGTGCTAAAAGCGATTTTGTAGAAACTGTGTTTTATGAGTAAAGCACTACATTCACTTCAATATTGACCTAACCCCGTGTAAGCTAGTGTTATTCTGTTTGTTTATGTTATTGCAAGGGATGAGGAATTTTTTAATGAAAAAAGTTGAAGCCATTATTAAGCCATTTAAATTAGACGACGTAAGAGAATCCCTTGCTGAGATTGGCATTACAGGTATGACGGTTTCTGAGGTCAAGGGTTTTGGTCGCCAGAAAGGGCATACAGAGCTGTATCGTGGTGCTGAATACATGGTGGATTTTCTGCCAAAAGTGAAAATAGAGTTAGTGATCCAGGATGATCTGCTCGACCAAGCTATTGATGTGATAGTTGATACCGCGCGCACAGGAAAGATAGGCGACGGTAAAATTTTTGTTACTGATGTCGAGCGAGTGATTCGTATCCGTACCGGTGAGGAAAATGAAGAAGCGGTATAGTGATTCAAATGAATTTTATTTAACTAAAAGGGCCTATTTGGCCCTTTTAGTTTTTAACGCTAAATTTATTTTTGTAACCTGATTTTATTGGACGAATAAACTGCTTAATTTGTTTTTATTGGAGTTTAAAATTGCAGTTTGCTAAGTCTGTATTGCGATACGCTAGATGCTGTAGCCGCTAAAGTAGTTTTCTCTTAATGAAATCGTGGTATAAGGTACAACGCGTGGTTCTGTATATTTATCAGTGAGTGAGGATGTTATGACCGGTAAAAGAATTGTTATTGTCGGTGGCGGTGCGGGAGGGTTAGCCTTAGCATCAAAACTTGGGCGAAAACTGGGTCATAAGCAAGGGTTCGACATTTGTTTAGTCGACAGAAGTCCTATTCACATCTGGAAACCCAAATTACATGAAGTTGCTGTTGGTGTCATTGATCAATCTCTCGATGGTTTACTTTACCGCGATCACGGCCTAAAGAATGGTTATCGCTATGTCCGCGGTGAGATTGAAGGCTGCGATCCATCGGGCAAAACGATCCAATTGGCACCTGTTTACAGTGACGATGGTGAATTATTACTTGCTGATCGTGCTCTGTCTTATGATTATCTTGTGCTGGCATTAGGCAGTGTATCGAATACCTTTAATACCAAGGGCGCCGAAGAAAACTGCATATTTCTTGATAGTTTAGAAAATGCTGAACGATTTCATCATAAGTTACTTGATGCCTTGCTGCAGTTAAATGAATCTCAAGGTAAATTGAGCATTGGTATTGTGGGCGCGGGTGCGACGGGGGTTGAACTTGCCGCCGAGCTGCATCATGTTATCGAGTCAGTAAAAGAATACGGTTATCTAAACATTTCTAAGCATCATCTCGATGTGCATCTTATTGAAGCCTCTCCAAAAATTTTACCCCAGTTACCTGAGAAGGTGAGTGCACGTGCGCAGTCCGTATTGGATAAAATAGGGATTAAACTGCATTTAGGTGTACAGGTAAAAGAAGTCACGGCGCAAGGTTTTGTCACGCCCGATGGCGATGTTATCGAAGCCAGTTTAAAGGTGTGGGCTGCCGGCGTTAAAGGGCCTGCGGTATGCGCAAAATTTACCTCATTGCCGATCACGCCACGTAATCAAATTGATGTCGATGCGTGTATGAGAGTTAAAGGGCAAGAAGACATTTATGCGATTGGTGATTGCGCGGCGCTCATTTTAGAGAATGGTAAAGCTGTGCCGCCACGGGCTCAATCAGCCGATCAAATGGCTGATAGATTGTATAAGAACATTGTTAATCGTTTGCAAGACAAAGCTGAGTTGCCGTTTGTGTATAAAGATTACGGCTCGTTAGTATCGTTAAGCCGTTTTTCTGCGGTGGGCAATTTGATGGGTAATTTGCGCTCTGGTGACTTTTTTATCGAAGGGCATGTAGCACGCTTGATGTACGTGTCCTTGTATCAACGACATTTAGGCAGTTTATATGGTTGGTTTTCGGCATTAATCTATCGACTCGCACAAAAGCTACTGCGCTGGCACAGGCCTAAATTAAAACTGCATTAAGCTACTGGCTTTGTAGAACAAAAAACGCACTCAAT
>NZ_JAUOEU010000032.1:0-56315 GCF_031932105.1 Shewanella sp. SP1S1-7 | reverse complement strand
TGAGTGCCTTATTTATACTGGTGTATATGCAGATTTCCTCTCTTGAGAACAAGAGCATCTAGCAAAGTAGATAGGGCTTATTCTTCGCTGTCGCTTAAGTAGTAGAAACCTTGATTGATGAGTTTCAACAGTAAGGCTTGAACTTCTTCATGCTGACATATTTCAGTTGCTTCATCGGCGCTTAAGCTCACGTTATCGCTCAACTGTGCGATAACGTCCACAGGTGTTTGGGGCAATTCGTGCACATCACCATTGATGAATAATCGCGGCGTGGCGTCATTTTCAAGGCGCAGTACTTTCAAACCGCCGATACGGCTGACGCCAGCACCTTGGGCGAAGGCATCTTGCAAATCTTCAATGCTGTAAGCTTCTTCACCTTCACACAAATCAAGCTCGAAACGGTTTTGACTAAGCAACTTGCCCAACACTATTTGGTAGCTATTGGGATCTTGGCTTAGCTGACTCAAGAGTGACATTATGCCCACTTGATGATCTTGGCTGACGATACCCGCTGAACTCGGTTCAGTTTGCGACGTGAAACGCTGCTGACCTAAGTTATTGTCGAGCAGGTAATCGGCGACTTCACTGATCAGTTCTTGCTGGCTTGGTGCACGAAAACCAATTGAGTAACTCATTGCCACTGTTAGGGTTTCGCCGCAATGCGGGAAACCAGGTGGAATATAAAGCATGTCGCCTTTTTCTAGCACCACATCGATAATTGGCGTGAAGTCTTCTACCAGCGGCGAGTTGGGATTGCCACCGCGGCGTTGTTGCGGGGTATTGTCACCCACAGTCCAGCGACGCTCACCTTCGCCTTGAATGATAAACACATCGTAGTTATCGACGTGCGGACCCACACCGCCACTTGGTGTCGCAAATGAGGCCATCAAGTCATCGAAACGCCAGTCAGGTAAAAAACGCAGCGCTTCAACTAATGGTTGCGAATCGGGGTACCAATGGTTGACCGCTTGCACTAGCAATTGCCAATGGGTTTCACCATAGCTGTCGTAATCTTCAAACGGGCCTTGAACCACTTCCCAGTTATCATCTTTAGTGACGACGATACGCGAAGAGATTTCTTCTTCACAGGCAAGGCCTGCTAGTTCATCGGCGCTGATCGGATCTTCAAACTGTGGAAACGCTTTTTTGATCAGTAGGGGTTTCTTTTGCCAGTATTCACTAAGAAACTGGGCGATATCGAGATTGAGTGTATACATAGTGTTAAAAAAGGCGACCACATCGCGGAGATGTGAGTCGCCTTAATCCTTATTTCTGTTTATGAAAGAGTATTGTCCATCGCCAATTTCAGCTAATAACTAAGTTTATTTAAAAACTAAGTTAAGTTAAAAACTTACTTCAGTTCGTCGACAAACGCTTCGGCGCGACCAATGTAATTGGCTGGCGTCATTTTCTTCAGTTCAGCTTTCACTGAGTCTGGTAATTCAAGTCCGTCAATAAACACTGACAGTTGCTGGGCGTCGATACGTTTACCGCGCGTCAGTTCTTTTAATTTTTCGTATGGCTTTTCAATACCATAACGACGCATCACAGTTTGTACGGGTTCTGCTAACACTTCCCAGTTGTGATCTAACTCATCACGCAGATGCGCTTCGTTAACTTCTAACTTGCTGATGCCTTTTAAGGTCGCTTGATACGCGATCAACGCATGGGCAATACCTACGCCTAAGTTACGCAGCACAGTTGAGTCAGTTAAGTCACGTTGCCATCTTGATAACGGCAGCTTAGACGCTAAATGTTGCATCAGCGCGTTAGCGATACCTAAGTTACCCTCAGAGTTTTCAAAATCGATTGGGTTAACTTTGTGCGGCATAGTCGATGAACCGATTTCACCGGCGATAGTGCGTTGTTTGAAGTGACCTAGGGCAATGTAACCCCAAATGTCACGATCAAAGTCAATCAGCACTGTGTTGAAACGGGCAACCGCATCAAACAGTTCGGCAATATAATCGTGTGGCTCGATTTGCGTCGTGTAAGCGTTCCAGTGCAGGCCAAGGCTAGTCACAAAACGCTCAGATAGTTCATGCCAGTTAACTTCAGGATAGGCTGACAGGTGAGCATTGTAGTTACCTACGGCACCGTTCAGTTTGCCCATGATTTCAACATTGGCGATTTGTTTGATTTGACGCTCAAGACGCATTGCCACGTTCGCCATCTCTTTACCTAGTGTTGATGGTGAAGCAGGTTGGCCATGGGTGCGTGACATTAATGGCACAGAGCGATATTCAATCGCCAGCTTTTTAATCGCAGTCAGCAACTCGTTGCAATATGGCAGTAATACTTGCTCACGGGCTTCAGTCAACATTAAACCGTGGCTTAAGTTGTTGATATCTTCGGAAGTACAGGCAAAGTGAACAAACTCACCCACAGCGGCTAATTCGCTATTGCCCGCGATTTTTTCTTTGATGAAGTATTCAACCGCTTTCACATCGTGGTTAGTGGTGCTTTCGATAGCCTTAACACGCAGCGCATCTTGTTCGTTGAAATTGTCTTTAATGCCATCGAGCACAGCGATAGCAGACTCGCTTAGTGGCGGCACTTCGCTAATGTCTGGGCAGTTTGCTAACAGTTTTAACCAATTGATTTCAACCTGAACACGGTACTTGGTAAGACCGAACTCGCTGAAAATCCCTCTCAATGACGCGGTTTTACTACCATAACGACCGTCTACCGGAGAGATAGCAGTTAGTGCGGAAAGATCCATGTGAAGCTCCTTGATGAACGCTAATTTTATTATAGGGTAAGACTTTTCTTGGCTGTATCGACTATGGCTTTGCGGGCGAAGACTAAGTGTCGACGTTTACCGCCTAGTTGGCGCCATAGTACAGCGCTGCGCATGGCCGCAAGCAGCAGAGCGCGAATTTTTTGTTGTATGATAGGGCGTTGCAAACACACTGGATTACCAGAGATTTGGATTTTTGGCCCTAAATTACTGATGATGTCACTGTAAATGCTGGCAAGATTGGCAATCACTTGTTCATCGGTGATCGCAAAATGATGTAGCTGGCGATTCACTTGATTAATGCGCTCGGCCAACATGCCTAAACCGCCGTTAGAGCGAACTAATTTTCGCTCTAACGCCAACACGCCAACTAAATAGCGGGTGATTTCAACATCTTTTTGACTGCTGTCACCGAGCTGATTCAGGATCAGCTTATAGCCTTTTTGCAATACGATTTTGTCTTGGTAGACATCGGCCGTATTGTCAGGATTGGTGACAAGAATGGTGTTTAAGCTCGCCGCGAGCTCGGCATTATCTAATTCGCCATGGCGGGCTAAATGTTGAACTTGGGCAATGGCTTGCAGTATGCCCGCAAACGCCATGGTCCGATTAACTAATTGCTCGTTCACGCTTTACCCTCGGATCAATTGATCTATGATGCCGCCACCTAGGCAGACTTCACCATCATAAAATACCGCAGATTGCCCAGGCGTTACCGCCGCAACGGGTTCATAAAATATAACCCTTAGGGTGTTTTCATCGCTATACGTTAGCGTGCAGGGTACATCTTGCTGGCGATAGCGGGTTTTGACGCTAATATGACAGCCGTCAACAGGACCAACTCTATCAACCCAATGCAGTTGATTAACCGTCATGCCGGTCGACATCAAACGAGGATGGTGTCCGCCTTGCCCTACGATCAATACGTTACGCTCAAGATCTTTATCGACGACATACCAAGGATCGTCATTGCTGTTTTTCATACCGCCAATGCCTAGGCCTTTACGCTGGCCTAAGGTGTGGTACATCAGCCCTTGGTGTGTGCCTATGATTTCACCTTCTGGGGTTTCGATATTGCCAGGCTGCGCAGGTAAATAAGTGCCCAGGAATTCAGTGAACTTGCGCTCACCGATAAAGCAGATGCCGGTGCTGTCTTTTTTATCATGGGTGATTAGGCCCATTTCTTTTGCGATTTCACGTACTTGATGTTTTTCCAATTCACCGACAGGGAACAGACTTCGGGCCACTTGCTCGTGGCTAAGGGTGTAGAGGAAATAACTTTGATCTTTATTGCCATCGACGCCACGGAGCATTTGTGTGCTGCCATCGCTATTATCGCGGCGGCGCACATAGTGTCCCATGGCGATGTAATCGGCGTCGAGGATTTCGTCGGCAAATTCTAAAAATGCCTTAAATTTGATTTCTTTGTTGCACATGATATCGGGATTTGGCGTGCGGCCCGCTTTGTATTCGGCGAGGAAATACTCAAATACATTGTCCCAATATTCGGCTGCAAAGTTAACTGTGTGTAGCTTGATCCCGAGCTTGTCGCATACGGCTTGGGCATCTTTTAAATCTTCTGCGGCAGCGCAGTACTCGTTGTTGTCATCTTCTTCCCAGTTCTTCATGAAAAGGCCTTCAACCTGATAGCCTTGCTGCATAAGCAAATAGGCTGAAACAGATGAATCTACACCGCCGGACATGCCGACAATGACTTTTTTTCCTGTATGAGTGGGTTCGATTGATGTCATAGATCCTAAAAACCATTGAGTATGTGTGTTGGCTAGGTTGTTGAAGTTAAGCCGCGACATTGAGCGCGTAACAAAAAGTGCCTAACCTAGCTTAAAAAACATGGGCTAGCGTTAAATCCAAGCTAACTTAAGAGCTAACTTAAAAATCAGGGTGTAGTGCGATCGGTCAGTAAAACTCGTATTTAGGGCCTACTGTACAGTCTGCTATTTAGCCACGTAGAGGCCGATAGGCACTAGCACATGCATAAGTTTAACAAGCAGTTTATGCGGGGCGGTATTCTATCACGCCTTACTCGCTTGGGCTATCGCGAGGCGGTCACTATTGAGTAAGGAGAGGGGATAAGTTTGACCCTGTTGTGCGTTATTAAGGTAGTCTTTTAGGCAATCGAGCACTAAGGGGCTGCGCAGTATAGATGACTTAGCTTCTATCTGTGCAAAACTCAGCCAGTGCGCACTGTGGATAGCCTTGTCCTGCGGCGCAAGTGAGGGCATATCATCTAACTGTACGAAGAAGGTAAAGCGCACAAAGGCTAAGTCTTCACTGGCGCTAAATTGATAGATGCCGACGAGTCCTTGGGGGTTAAGTGATAACCCCGTTTCCTCAAACACTTCACGCTCACAGGCTTGGATTAAGCTTTCATTGGCTTCTAAGTGACCCGCTGGCTGATTAAAGCGCAGCTCGCCATCAATCCACTCTTCCACCATCAGATACTTATCCTGTGAAGTCGCATGAATAATACAAGCGACGGTCACATTGGGTTTATATCGTTGACTCATAGTGCCTCCTTTGAGTGGACATGGTGCCACTTTTTAGTGGCGTAATGAGCGCAGAAACTTGGCTGAAATTTAGACTTCATCACCGAGACGGATACATTTATGCTCGCCCGATGGCAAATTATCTAGACTCCATTGGCCTATTTTATAACGGATTAATCTTAAGGTCGGAAAACCTATATGCGCTGTCATGCGTCTGACTTGGCGGTTACGACCTTCATGAATTTGGATTTCTAACCAAGTTGTTGGGATATTTTTGCGTTCTCTCACTGGCGGATTACGTGGCCAAATATCGGGTGAATCCATGATTTTGACTTTAGCAGGCAGCGTCATTCCATCATTTAATTCAACACCTTGGCGCAGTTTTGTCAGTGCATCTTCCGTCGGCACGCCTTCTACTTGCACCCAATAGGTTTTAAAGGTTTTCTTTTTCGGTTCTGTCAGTCTTGCCTGTAATTGACCGTCATTGGTCAGCAACAACAAGCCCTCACTGTCTCTATCTAAGCGGCCTGCGGCATACACGTCAGCAATGGGGATATAGTCTTTTAGGGTTTTACGACCTTGTTCATCGGTAAACTGGCAAAGTACATCAAAAGGCTTATTAAACAGCACGATAATCGGTGCGAGCGTTTGGCTCTGCACCGGTTTTGCCGCTGCAATTGCGCGTCGATTAGGATTTTTAAAGGGTTCTTTCTTTAAACTGCCATTGGCATTACGTGCTGGCGCCACTTTGTTGTCTACGGCGGTAGAGCGGTTGGCTGGGCCTCTGCTCGCGGGCTTAGCGGGTTTAATCGTGCTCTTGGCTGGGGAACTGGCGCTGGAATTGGCACGTTTAGGTGGAAACTTGTTTTTGTTCATACTTTTGCTAACAGGAGGTTGAGACACGCTTACCTGACTTGATTGAGTCGTTAATGTGGTCATAGTGTACTTGGCATTCGCCGTTAGTGGAATTTGAATATTATTGCGAATGCTCTATGATGTCGGCCAGAAAATGTGATCTGTGCCTAAATGTTTATTAGGTTTTAATGAGTCGTTGTAACAAATTTTAGCTTGCGCGCAAAGGCAGAAGGGCATTGAGAATGTGAAAGGTTAAGGCGGATTCGATTGCCTTGATTGATATTTTCACTGTGCTCAGATTTGTTCGCCATGCTATAAAATTATTATAAAAAATATTAAATTTTACAATAATGTAGGATGTAACATGAAAGATAACTCATCAACAATTATTTACACTGAAACAGACGAAGCGCCAGCACTGGCCACCCTCTCACTCTTACCTATTATCAGAACGTTTACCGACGCCGCGGGCGTTGCGGTTGAAACCCGTGATATCTCGTTATCGGGCCGTATTATTGCCAGTTTCCCTGAGCAACTGACCGAAGCACAAAAGATTGGCGATCATCTGACTGAGCTTGGCGAGTTAGCGAATCAGCCAGAAGCGAACATTATCAAGTTACCGAATATCAGTGCTTCGATTCCACAATTAAAAGCCTGTATCCTTGAACTCCAGCAAAAAGGTTATGACATCCCTCACTATCCGGATGAGCCAAAAACCGACGCTGAAAAGTCAATTAAAACCCGTTACGACAAGATTAAAGGCAGTGCGGTAAACCCAGTATTACGTGAAGGTAACTCAGATCGCCGTGCCCCATTATCGGTGAAAAACTTCGCCAAGAAAAACCCGCATTCAATGGGTAAATGGGCTAAGGATTCTAAGTCTCACGTTGCTCATATGACTGAAGGCGATTTCTACGGCAGCGAGCAGTCTGTCACTTTATCTGATGCGGGCTGCGTGAATATCGTGCTGACGCAAAAAGATGGCCAAGAAATGGTGCTCAAATCCGGTCTTAAGCTGCTGGCTGGCGAAATTATCGATGCTGCGGTATTGAGTAAAAAAGCCTTAGTAAGCTTCTATGAGCGTGAAATCGACAACGCCAAAGCTGAAGATGTGCTGTTATCGCTGCATCTGAAAGCCACTATGATGAAAGTGTCTGATCCTATTATGTTTGGTCACGCTGTGAAGGTATTCTTCAAGCCAGTATTTGACAAACATGCGGCGCTTTTCGCTGAATTAGGTGTAGATGTTAACAACGGTTTTGGTGATGTTTATGCCAAAATCGCGACATTACCTGCCGATAGCCGCGCCGAAGTCGAAGCCGATATCGCCGCCGTTTACGCTGCACGTCCCGCATTGGCTATGGTTGATTCTGACAAAGGTATCACCAACTTACACGTGCCAAGCGACATCATTATCGATGCGTCTATGCCTGCTGCGATTCGTTCATCTGGCCAAATGTGGGGACCAGATGGTCAACTGCATGACACTAAAGCTATGATCCCAGATCGTTGCTATGCCGGTATCTATCAAGAAACAATTGCCTTCTGTAAAGAGCACGGCGCTTTTGATCCTAAAACCATGGGCAGCGTGCCAAACGTGGGCTTGATGGCGCAAAAAGCGGAAGAGTACGGCAGCCACGACAAGACCTTTGAAATGCCTGCTGACGGTGTGGTGAACGTTGTCGATGCCAGCGGTAAGGTATTGATGAGCCACAATGTGGAAGCGGGCGATATCTGGAGAATGTGCCAAGTTAAAGACGCACCTATCCGCGATTGGGTCAAACTGGCCGTGCGCCGTGCCCGTTTAAGCAATACCCCTGCGGTATTCTGGTTAGATAGCAAACGTGCCCACGATGCGCAAATCATTGCAAAAGTGCAGCAATATCTGCCAGAGCATGATACTGATGGCTTAGAGATCAGCATTATGTCTCCAGAAGAAGCGACTCGCTTCTCGTTGGCTCGCATCAAAGAAGGCAAAGATACCATTTCAGTCACGGGTAACGTTTTACGCGATTACCTGACTGACTTGTTCCCTATCCTAGAGCTAGGCACCAGTGCCAAAATGCTATCAATCGTTCCGTTAATGAACGGTGGTGGTCTATTTGAAACTGGCGCGGGCGGTAGTGCGCCTAAGCACGTGCAACAGCTTGAGAAAGAAGGTCACTTACGTTGGGATTCACTCGGTGAATTCTTGGCTCTGGCGGCGTCTCTTGAGCATTTAAGCCAAACTGTCGGTAATCCAAAAGCCCAAGTGTTAGCTGATACCTTAGATCAAGCCATTGGCCAATTCTTAGATAGCAACAAATCGCCATCAAGAAGAGTCGGTGAGTTAGACAACCGTGGCAGCCATTTCTACTTAGCCATGTACTGGGCACAAGCCTTAGCCGCGCAAACGGGCGATGAGCAGTTACAAGCTCACTTCATTCCGTTAGCGCATGCGTTGGCCGCAAATGAGCAAGTGATTGTGGCTGAATTAGCGACGGCACAAGGTGCACCAGTTGATTTAGGCGGTTACTACCGTTTAGATGCGGTTAAGGCTGAAAAAGCCATGCGCCCAAGCGAGACGTTAAACAAGCTGTTGATTGCTTAATCTCGTGAGTGTTAGCTTTTGGATGGTGTGCGCGTCAGTGTGGGCCATCAAAGTTGATGTAAAGTTGTAAGTCATTAGACTGATTTTAAAAAGGGATCTGCATGGCAGATCCCTTTTTTATGCCCTAAATTTACTGTCGAGACCGATGATTAAATCTTTTTGTGGGGATGCAATGGGTGAGCTGCGGCGATGGATCTTGAATTAAATTCATGCGTAATGCTGACAAGTGATGGAGCATTAAGTGGTGGGGATTGATAAAACACGCAGCAATAAAAAGGCAGGGACAAGTCCCTGCCTTTTAGATCATTGGCCTCACCAAACGTTATTTTGTTGGTGAAATGGCTGAAGCGTGCATCCCTTTTGGACCGGCTTCTACTTCAAATTGAACGGGTTGGCCTGCTTTTAGAGTTCGATAGCCTTCCATTTCAATGGTAGAATAGTGTGCAAAAACGTCCTCACCACCTTGATCAGGGCAAATAAACCCGAATCCTTTGGCGTTGTTGAACCATTTAACAGTTCCGCTTGCCATACTTCCACTTCCTTCTGTTGTCTACTTACCAGTAAGATAGTAAAACCTGTATAGACGGGTATTCGTTCACCGTCTGCACAACAGAATGTAAGGAGTAAAAGCGGAAGTCAAGCTAAAATTAACAAAGGGGTAACAACTGATTAATTTGAACGGATCAATTGGAAGAGGCCAACACGAGAGGCTAGTATTAAAAAATGGCAAAGATAGGAAATATTGAACACGTTGAAGAACGTGTCGAATCAGAGTTAATGCCGCCTTCGATGTACAAGGTGGTACTCAATAATGATGATTACACCCCAATGGATTTTGTGATTGAAGTTTTGCAGGTTTTCTTTCGCAAGAACGAGCAGGAAGCGACCGATATCATGTTGACGATCCATCACCAAGGAAAAGGTATTTGCGGTATTTTCCCGTTTGGGATTGCAGAAACTAAGGTGATACAAGTAAATCAATTTGCAAGACAAAACCAACATCCGTTACTGTGTTCGTTAGAGAAAGCATAAAACCGCTTTACTCTGTAGTCTGTTGTTAATTTTGGGGGTGCTTATGCTGAACAAAGACCTGGAAGTCACCTTAAATCTGGCGTTTCAGCAAGCCAGAGACGCGCGTCACGAGTATATGACAGTGGAACATCTGTTATTAGCTCTGATCGACAATCCTGCGGCTCAAGAAGCGTTAATCGCCTGTGGAGCGAATCTAGATAAACTCAGAGATGAAGTGGCAAGCTTTATCCAACAAACAACCCCAATCATTGCCGATATTGATGATGACAAAGAAACTCAGCCGACGCTGGGGTTCCAACGAGTGCTGCAACGTGCAGTATTCCATGTGCAGTCATCGGGTCGCAATGAAGTGAACGGCGCTAACGTGTTAGTCGCCATTTTCAGTGAGCAAGAATCCCAAGCCGTGTATTTACTGCGCCGCTGCGATATTAGTCGCCTAGACGTTGTGAATTTTATTTCCCATGGTTTCGCCAAAAATGATGATGCTGAGTCACATCAAGATCAAGAACGGGTTGAAGATCAGGGCGAAAGCAGCGAAGAGCGCAGCATGTTGTCGCAATTTGCGTCCAACTTAAATCAACTTGCTAAGCAAGGGATCATCGACCCACTGATTGGTCGTGATCAAGAAATTGAGCGCGCGATTCAAACCCTATGCCGTCGCCGTAAAAATAATCCGCTGTTAGTGGGTGAGGCGGGCGTAGGTAAAACGGCGATTGCCGAAGGGCTGGCGTATCGCATCGTCAATAAACAAGTGCCAGATGTGATGCTTGAAGCCACAGTGTATTCCTTGGATTTAGGTTCACTGCTGGCGGGAACTAAGTATCGCGGCGACTTTGAAAAGCGCTTTAAGAACCTGTTAAAAGAACTGGCGGCTGATAAGCATGCCATCCTATTCATCGATGAGATCCACACCATTATCGGTGCGGGCGCGGCCTCTGGCGGCGTAATGGATGCCTCTAATCTGCTGAAACCTTTGCTATCTAGCGGTAACTTGCGCTGCATGGGCTCGACAACTTTTCAAGAATATCAAAGTATTTTTGAGAAAGACCGCGCACTTGCACGTCGTTTCCAAAAGGTGGATATCAATGAGCCTTCAGTGGAAGAAACTACTAAGATTTTGATGGGGCTTAAGTCTAAATACGAAGAATATCATGGGGTTCGTTATACACAGGCTGCGATCAGCAGCGCTGCGATATTATCGGCCAAGCACATCAATGACAGACATTTACCCGATAAAGCCATCGATGTGATCGATGAAGCGGGTGCACGTATGGTGATGTTGCCTATGAGCAAACGTAAAAAGACCATAGGCCAAGCCGAGATTGAGTCGATAGTGGCGAAAATGGCGCGTATCCCTGAGAAGTCGGTATCCGCCACTGATAAGGACTTACTGCGTAATCTTGAGCGTAACCTTAAGATGGTGGTCTTTGGCCAAGACAAGGCCATTGAGAGTCTGAGTTCGGCCATTCGCTTATCGCGCAGTGGCTTAGGCACAGACAGGAAACCTGTGGGTAGCTTCTTATTCGCGGGTCCCACCGGTGTGGGTAAAACCGAAGTCACTAACCAACTAGCCAACTGTTTAGGAATGAAACTGGTGCGCTTTGACATGTCTGAGTACATGGAAAGCCACACAGTGTCACGCTTGATTGGTGCGCCTCCTGGATATGTGGGTTATGACCAAGGTGGCTTGCTCACCGATGCTGTGATTAAAAATCCGCACTGTGTGGTGCTACTGGATGAAATCGAGAAGGCCCACCGCGATGTCTATAACTTGCTGTTGCAGGTGATGGATCACGGTACTTTGACCGACAATAATGGTCGTAAGGCTGACTTCAGACACGTGACTTTGGTGATGACAACGAACGCGGGTGTTCAGGAGACTATTCGTAAGTCGATTGGCTTTACCCAACAAGATCACACCCAAGATGCGTTATCTGAAATTAATCGGGTATTTTCGCCAGAATTTCGAAATCGTCTCGATTCCATCATTTGGTTCAACCATTTGGATATGACGATTATCGCCAAAGTGGTCGATAAATTCTTGGTGGAATTGCAGGCTCAATTGGATGCAAAACACGTTATTTTGGAAGTCAGCGACGAAGCCAGAACCTTGTTGGCCGAGAAAGGCTACGATAAGAACATGGGCGCGCGTCCAATGGCTCGGGTCGTGACCGAATTGATCAAACGTCCATTGGCAGACGAGATCTTATTTGGTGTCTTAGAGTCAGGCGGTGTGGCGCATGTGGATGTGAAGGAGGGCGAGCTTGTCATTCGTACCGAACGTCACGAAAAAGCGACAACAAAAGCTTAACGCTTGATTATCCATTAGTTTTAGACATA
This sequence comes from Shewanella sp. SP1S1-7, assembly GCF_031932105.1. Taxonomy (NCBI): domain Bacteria; kingdom Pseudomonadati; phylum Pseudomonadota; class Gammaproteobacteria; order Alteromonadales; family Shewanellaceae; genus Shewanella; species Shewanella sp. SP1S1-7. The sequence goes on along the minus strand of NZ_JAUOEU010000032.1, from coordinate 44,251 downwards.
AAAATGGCTGCAATTGCAGCCATTTTTTTCATCTTTCGCAAACAAAAAAACCCGGCCTTGCCGGGTTTTTAAATCTAAGAGGCTATATCAGCGTGCGCGGAAGACAATGCGACCTTTGGTCAGATCATAAGGAGTCAGCTGGACGGTAACTTTATCGCCAGTAAGGATCCGGATGTAGTTTTTGCGCATTTTGCCTGAAATGTGGGCTATCACCACATGACCATTTTCAAGCTCTACACGAAACATTGTGTTTGGCAAGGTTTCAAGGATAGTGCCTTGCATTTCAATGTTGTCTTCTTTCGCCATTAATTAATTATCCCATTAGCCTTCGAATATAAAAAACGGGCGTATCATGCCCCAAATTCACCCTGCTGTAAAGGGGAAGTACTTAGCAAACTTGGGAATACTCCCAGCCCGTCGGTGTGAGAATTTGATATGGGCGATATAAACGCTTGTAGGACATCTTACGGTTTTCATCTATTTGATATCCGAGATAAACAAATTCTTTGTCCATGAGTTTTGCCAATCGGCACTGAATTAAAATTAACAGGGCGCCGAGGGAACGCTGTTCTTCGTCGGGGTCAAAATAGCTGTAAATCGCCGACAGACTATTGGGTAAGGTATCTGTGACCGCGACGGCTAATAATTTATCGCCGTTATAGACCTCGATAAACGTCGGCGGCAACCAATGGCAAAAAAGAAAGTGATTATATTGATCTTCACTCGGGGGAAACATAGGGCCGTCAAAATGCCGCTCACGAATGTAATGTTCATACAGGGCATATTGTTCGGCGGTTTGCTCCGATGTAATTCGCCAGGTCAGATCTTGGTTTTTGGCTAAGGTCCGTTTTTGGCGTTTCGATGGCACAAATTCATGCGCTGGCACTCGAATAGGCTGGCACGCGCTGCACCTTGGGCAACGGGGTTTATAGATGGAGCCGCCACTGCGGCGAAAACCCACCGCGAGTAAACGCTCAAATAAAATGGGATCAAGGGTATCTTCTTGGATGACAAGTAGCTGCTCCTGTTGGCCATCGAGGTAGCTGCAGGGAAATATTTGACTGATACCGATAGCGATCGATGCTTTACTCGAGTTCAAGGATGACCTCTTTAGTGGTCCAAGTCGCTGGGTCCACGGGATTGTTTCTCAGTTCGCTCAGTAACGTTATAAAATCAATGCGTTTAATGGCTTTGGCTCCCAAACTTTCTAGGTGAGGATTCATCACTTGTGCATCGATGAGTTTGAATCCCATTTTGAGTAAATGCTGTTGCAGCGCTGCAACTGCGGCCTTGGACGCATTAGTTTTACGGTGAAACATGGACTCGCCGCAAAACACTTGGCCGATTGCTAAGCCGTAAAGCCCACCGATTAAACGTTCACCTTCCCAGACTTCAATGGAATGGGCGTGACCTGTGTAATGCAGTTCGCGATAGGCCATTTGAATTTCTTGGGTAATCCAAGTGCCGCTCTGTTTTTCTCTTGGCTGCGCGCATCCCGCCATTACATCGGTGAAAGCGTGATTGATTGTGATCCGCCAAGGTTGTTTTTTTAAATATTTCCGCAAACTTGTGCTGATGTGTACTTCACCGGGAATAAATACGGCACGGGGATCGGGCGACCACCACAAAATAGGATCATCTGAGTTAAACCAAGGAAAAATACCGTTGTAATAAGCCGAGAGTAAGCGTTCAGGACGTAAGTCGCCGCCGATAGCCAATAACCCATTAGGATCGGTTAAGGCGAGTTCGGGTGAAGGAAAAGCTTCAAATTCGTGATTCAGAAAAGACAGTGACTTCACAATTGAGTATGATTTAGTTATAGACCTTATTATTAAGTTAGCGGAAATTCAGATATGTGGAAACCTACTCTAGCAAGCTTTATGTTTATTTTTGCGTTTATCCTCAGCCCCGCGAGTGCGGGTTATGACCGTAATCAAGCCGTGCCTGTCGAGAAAGTGCTCTATGGCGATATCACTTCGGTACGTAATATCACTGAAACCCAGCTGATTGAAGACCGTAATCGAGGTTGGAAAACCTTTGGTGGCGCCTTAGCGGGTGGGGTGATTGGCAATCAGTTTGGTGGCGGTTCTGGCCGTGATGTGGCGACCATTTTAGGTGCCTTGATTGGTGGCGGTATCGGCAATCGTTATGGCAGTGGCACGAGTGTGCAGTCATTGAAGCTGGTGGAATTGATGATCAATCAAGAAGATGGCACCCAAGTTATGGTGATCCAAGACTATGATGCTGGCATGGTATTCAATGCGGGTGACAGAGTACGTGTCGTCTACCTGCAAGGTGGTGTGCGTGTTGATGTCGCGATGTAAGCGACTGTCTTATCTTGATTAAGTCGTCATCTTCAGTAAATGGTCATCTCGAGTAAAGGACGGTAATGCAATGACACGGACAGAATTAACCCAATATTTAGCCGATTTTTTACATGTATCGGCGTTTAAAGATTACGCGCCCAATGGGCTGCAGGTAGAAGGCAAGGATGAGATCCGCACCATAGTGACGGGCGTGACTGCGTGTCAGGCTTTGATCGATGAAGCGATTCGATTAAACGCCGATGCGATTTTGGTCCATCACGGCTTTTTTTGGAAGAATGAGCCTGAAGTGATCACTGGTATGAAACAACGCCGGATTAAGGCGCTACTCAAGCATGATATTAATTTATTTGGCTATCATTTGCCCTTAGATGCCCACCCAATGCTGGGTAATAACGCGACCTTAGGCAGGCAACTTGGGATCGTCGACGCAGAAGCCATCGAAGAGGTGGCTCAGGGGCTGCTGTGGCGTGGAAAACTTGATCTTGCGGTTAGTGCTAGCGAATTTTCTCACACCCTTGAGGATGCGTTAGGCAGAGCCCCACTGCACATAGGTGATGGCGATGCCAAGATCCAACATTTAGCTTGGTGTACTGGCGGCGCGCAGGACTATATCGATGTTGCGGCGAGTTTAGGTGTGGATGCGTTTATCAGTGGTGAAGTGTCCGAGCGCACTTTCCACAGTGCGGTGGAGCAGGGCATACATTATTTTGCGGCGGGGCACCATGCGACCGAACGTTTCGGTATTCAAGCCTTAGGCCGTCATCTCGCCCGCGAGTTTGATCTCGTGCACCATTTTGTGGATATCACTAATCCGGTCTAATCCAGTCTTAAAGCGGCTTATGATGATCATATTGCCGTTTTATCCCTAATCGAAAGGCGAGCATAGCTCGCCTTTTTTACTGTGAGTTATGGTGACTTATCAGCACTCAAACTTGTTCCTCTAGCGTTTAAGCAACCAGCTCTTAGCTTTTAACTGAAACTAGATTAGCTCCAAAGTGGACAATACAAAGATGCCTAAGGTGCACGTGATCAGCGAGCAGACTGTGGTCAGCGCGATAATATTGGCCGCAAGGGGGGCGTTGCCACCCATGGCGCGTGCCATCACATAGCTTGCGGCTGCGGTGGGCGCAGAACTCATTAAAAAGACCAGCGCTAACTCAATCGCTCGATAGCCCAACAGCAAGGCCCCAACCGTGATAAAAAGCGGGGCAAAGATCAGTTTCAATGCGGTCGAGAACCAAGTTGAATGCTTTTCATGTTTGAGTGAACCAATATCGAGCGAACCGCCGGTGCACAGTAGCGCCAAGGGCAGGGTCATATTGGCAAAGTATTGGCCCGCATCGAGCACCATTTTCGGTACTGGTATAGCAAGTAAATAGAACAACATGCCGACCATAATGGCAATGATCAGCGGGTTTTTAGTAATGGTTTTAATAATCACGCCAAATGCGCGTTGGCTGGATTCTTCGCCTTTAGGGCTTAGGCAAATAACCGCTTGAATATTGTAGAGCAGCGTCATCGAGGCGACATAAACCGCAGCTAAAGCAACACCAGAACTGCCGTAGGCGTTGGAAACATAAGCTAAGCCGATAATCGCGGTATTGGCCCTGAATCCCCCTTGAATGATCACGCCTTGGTCTTTGTGCTTTGGAAATAGTCGTCCAGTTGCATAGATGGAGAGTATAAAAAACAGCAGATTGGCCGCTAACCCATAGCCAATTAAGGGCGCACTGGAGGCGAGATCGTGATTGGAGCTAATAATGCTAAGGAACAGTAAGGCTGGCAGCGTCACGTTAAAGACTAATTTTGATGCGACATCAATAAAGTTTTCATTGATGATTTGGGTGCGTTTTAGGATCACACCGAGCGCTAACATCAAACAGATTGGACCCGTAATCGAGGCAGAAAACAGCAACTGCTCAACGATATTTCCCATAACTACTCCTCGAATGATTCACTGAACATTGTGTCGATTTTAGACCTGTCACAGATATGGATATCACACTGCAGCGAATGCCTTGTCGATAGAAATACGAGCATTAACTCGATCTCTGAAACCTGTCACTTAAAGCAGTCGCTTAAACCTGTCTGCTAAACTTAGTGGCGTAAACTCAGTCTTTTAAAAGACAAAGTGATACTCGATGCCACGAATAGGCTCAAACAATCGATACCAACAAATAAGGCCACATAAATGCGGCCTTATTGATTTTTCGAGCGTTAGCTAGCGCAGATTACTTAACCCGCATGCCAGGCTGTGCGCCTTCATGGGGTTCTAAAATCCACAGGTCGCTACCACCAGGGCCTGCTGCTAACACCATGCCTTCAGACATGCCAAAACGCATCTTACGTGGCGCTAAGTTCGCCACCATTACAGTTAACTTGCCTTCGAGATCTTCTGGCGAATAAGCCGATTTGATCCCGGCAAACACTTGGCGTGTTTCACCACCGATGTCGAGTTGTAACTTGAGTAACTTGTCAGCGTCAGCAACATGCTCTGCTTTGACGATGCGAGCGATACGCAGGTCTATTTTCGCGAAATCATCAAAGTTGATGGTCTCACTGATCGGAGCGTCAACCAGCGGTTCACTGCTAACTGATGAAGCTTCAGCGGTTTTTTCAGGCGCTGCCGTCTTTGGTGCATCGGCTGTGACTTGCAGGTTATCCTTGGAGTCAGCAACCATGGCATTGACTTTATCCAGCTCAACACGTTGCATCATTGCCTTGAATGGGGCGATTTCATGACCCGCTAAATCTTGGCTCAATGCATCCCAAGTGAGTGGCAATTGGAAGAAGGCTTCTACATCTTCGGCTAAACGTGGCAATACAGGTTTTAGATACGTCACGAGAATACGGAACAGATTCAAGGCGTTTGAACACACTTGATGGGCTGCTTCCTGTTGATCGTCATGTTTCACCATTTGCCAAGGCGCAGCATCGGCCACAAACCCGTTGGCAATATCCGCCAGCGCCATGATTTCGCGCATCGCTTTACCGTATTCGCGCGACTCGTAAAAATCGGCAATCACGTCTTGCTTGGCTAAAAACGCTTCGGTCAGCGTAGTATCAGCAATTTTCGCGAGCTTGCCATCAAAGCGTTTAGTGATAAAACCTGCGGTGCGCGAGGCTAAGTTCACTAGTTTACCGACTAAATCTGAGTTCACGCGCTGGGCGAAATCTTCCAGATTTAAATCTAAATCGTCGATACGGCTGCTGAGTTTGGCGGCGTAGTAGTAACGTAAATATTCAGGATCTAAATGATCTAAATAGGTACGCGCCTTAATGAACGTGCCTTTCGATTTAGACATCTTCGCGCCGTTGACCGTCACATAACCGTGGGCATAAACGCTGTTTGGCTGACGATAACCTGAGCCGTGCAGCATGGCTGGCCAGAAGAGGCTATGGAAGTAGACTATGTCTTTACCGATGAAGTGATAAACCTCAGCAGTAGAATCTTTACCCCAGAACTCATCGAAGCTTAGCTCAGGACGTTTTGCACACAGGTTTTTGAATGAACCCATGTAGCCGATAGGCGCATCTAACCACACATAGAAATACTTGCCCGGTGCATCGGGAATTTCGAAACCAAAATACGGTGCATCACGGGTGATATCCCATTGCTGCAGACCTTGCTCGAACCATTCGTCAAGTTTATTGGCCATTTCGACTTGCAGAGCGCCAGAGCGAGTCCACTCTTTTAGCATGCCTTCGAAGGCGGGCAGGTCGAAGAAAAAGTGCTCAGTGTCTTTCATCACTGGCGTTGCACCCGATACCGCTGATTTTGGATTGATAAGTTCAGTTGGGCTGTAAGTCGCGCCGCAAGAATCACAGTTATCGCCGTATTGATCAGGCGACTTACACTTAGGGCAAGTACCTTTTACGAAGCGGTCGGGCAGGTACATGGATTTTTCAGGATCGAATAACTGAGAAATGCTCTTGCTCTTGATGTAGCCGTTGTCCCTTAGCTTGAGATAAATATCGCTCGCCATGAGACGGTTTTCTTCGCTGTGGGTGCTGTGATAGTTATCGAAGGCGACATTAAAATCGGCAAAATCCTGCTGATGTTCTTTGTTCACTTGGGCGATCATATCTTCAGGCGCTATACCTAATTGCTGCGCTTTAAGCATGATCGGCGTGCCATGGGCATCATCGGCACAAATATAGTGGCACTCATGTCCACGAAGTTTTTGATAACGCGACCAGATATCTGTCTGGATGTATTCCAACATGTGACCTAAATGTATCGGTCCGTTTGCGTAGGGAAGTGCGCTGGTCACGAGAATTTTACGTTGTGAAGTTGCCATCTTGTCTCAAATATCGTGGTGGGCCAAAAATATTGGTAGAGATACTAACCGATTACAGGATGATTTTCATCAAAAGCTGAGCCGATTGAGCTAAATCTGCGCTAATGTTTTCTGCATTATCTGGTACACTTGGGCAAATTTATTGGTGGGGGTAATTCTTTTGTCTTCAACTCAAACTGATTATCGTCTAAATGACGATCTTCTCGGGCCAGTTCTGGCTATTCTCGATTCATTTATTGACCCATATCTCGCGAAAGGGTTAGTGAGCGCAGGATGCGTAAATAAACTGGCGTTGGAAGGTAAGCGTTTGCAGCTTGGCTTAGTCTATCCATACCCTTGCATGACCCAGTATCGCGACACTGTGATGGCGTTGACCAACAAGTTGGCCGTGCTCGATGCTATCGATGAAGTCGAGTGTGAAATCGATTTTCAACCTAAAGCCTATTCAGCGTTATCTTCTATCGCACCTATTGCCAATGTGAAGCAAGTGATTGCCGTTGCCTCAGGTAAGGGCGGTGTGGGTAAATCAACCACAGCGGTGAACTTAGCCTTGGCCTTAGCGGCTGAAGGCGCGCAGGTGGGTATTCTCGATGCAGATATTTACGGCCCGTCAGTGCCTATGATGCTAGGTATTCCTAATTTCAGACCGCTTTCCCCCGATGGCAAACATATGACCGCCGCCAGTGCCCATGGCATTGCCGCGCAATCGATTGGATTTATGCTCAGCGGTGATGAAGCCGCCGTGTGGCGTGGCCCAATGGCAGCGGGCGCCTTAGCTCAACTGCTCAATGAAACCCAATGGCCAGAGCTGGATTATTTAGTCGTCGATATGCCGCCGGGTACGGGTGATATTCAATTAACTCTGTCGCAAAAAGTGCCAGTGAGTGGTGCTGTTATCGTGACGACGCCGCAGGATATCGCGCTGGCCGATGCCAAGAAGGGCATCAATATGTTCCAGAAAGTGAACATTCCTGTGCTGGGCATCGTCGAAAACATGAGTTTCCATTTATGTCCCGAGTGTGGCCATAAAGAACATCCATTTGGAACACACGGTGGCAGTAAAATCGCCGAGCGTTATCAAGTTCCACTGTTAGGCGCCTTGCCGCTGCACATCAATATCCGTGAAGCTATGGATAACGGTGCACCGACCGTCGTTGCCGATCCAGACAGTGAAGTAGCCGCACTTTATCGGGAAATTGCCCGTAAAGTGGGCGCAGAATTGGCTTTAAAGCAAAGCCAGAAAACAGTTTCTATTAGTGTTTCAGATGACGAGTAAGGTTTAAGGGTATGAATTCTCAGCAGTGTGTCATTATTGCAATTGCTGGCGCGTCAGCATCGGGCAAAAGTTTAATTGCCAAAACGATTTTTGACGAATTACGCCGCGATTTAGGCACAGATCAAATTGGGGTAATTAATGAAGACGCGTACTATCGCGATCAGAGTCATTTATCCATGGATGAACGGGTATTAACGAATTACGATCATCCAAAAGCGTTGGACCATCAACTGTTGTGCACCCATTTACAGTTGCTCAAGTCTGGCGAAGCTGTTGATATCCCTTGTTATAGCTACACAGAACACACTCGTATAGCAGAAACCCTGACGATGACACCGAAAAAGGTGATCATTTTAGAAGGTATCTTACTGCTGACCGATCCTAAATTACGTGCGCTGATGGACGCGAGTGTGTTTATGGACACGCCGCTGGACATTTGTTTCCTACGTCGCCTAACCCGTGATGTGGCAGAACGCGGCCGTACGATGGAATCTGTGATTTCTCAGTACAAAAAAACCGTGCGTCCTATGTTCTTACAGTTTATCGAACCGTCGAAACAATACGCCGATATTATCGTTCCCCGTGGCGGTAAGAATCGTATTGCAACCGATATTTTAAAAACTCGTATCCAACATTTACTGGCAAAATAACGACATAAAAACTCAAGGAGTAATAGGCAAGATGCGCTTAACCGATATCGAAATTGAACAGGCCCTTGATAACGGCACTATCGTAATAGAACCTCGCCCAGGCATAGAAGCTATTTCAGGCGTCAGTGTTGATGTGCGCTTAGGTGGACAGTTTCGCGTCTTTAAAGATCATACTGCGCCTTATATCGACTTGAGTGGCCCAAGCGTCGAGATGCAAGCTGCGCTTGATCGGGTGATGAGTGAGATTATCGAAATCCCTGATGGCGAAGCGTTTTTCCTGCATCCTGGCGAATTGGCTTTGGCTGTGACTTACGAGAGCGTGACGCTGCCCGCCGATATCGTCGGTTGGCTCGATGGTCGTTCATCATTGGCGCGTTTAGGCCTGATGGTGCACGTGACTGCGCACCGTATCGATCCGGGTTGGCAGGGTAAAATCGTGCTCGAGTTCTATAACAGCGGCAAGTTACCTTTGGCCCTGCGTCCACGTATGACCATAGGTGCGCTTAACTTTGAACGCCTCAATCATGCGGTTGCACGTCCTTATAACACCCGTAAAAGTGCCAAATACAAAGATCAGCAAGAAGCGGTTGCCAGCCGTATCAGTCAGGACTAACACAAGTGTTTTGGGTGAATGGCGCATCGCAGGCGAGTGTCGACCCTTCCGATCGAGGGCTTGCCTACGGTGATGGCCTGTTTGCGACTATGCGGACAGGCGCTGAGGGGATTTTGTTTTTCGACGCCCATCAAGCTCGTTTAACCGCAGGCGCCGCAAGGCTTGGGTTTCAATGGCAAATGAGTGAAGCACTGCAACAGCAGCTTCATGCCTTAGCCATTGAATATCCTCATCATTGTATTAAGTTAATCGTTACCCGTGGTGTCGGTGGCCGTGGTTACACACCACCAGAAACGGTTAATCCAACCGAAATCGTCTCAGTTCATGCTATCCCAAGCCATTATGCAAAGTGGCAGCACGCGGGCATTTGCCTTAAAACCTCGTCGGTACGCTTAGGTTTGCAGCCCTTGTTGGCTGGGATGAAGCATTTAAATCGACTCGAACAAGTGTTGATTAAATCCCACCCTTTATCTCAGGGGTTTGATGACTGGTTAGTTAACGATATCGAAGACAATGTGATTGAATCTTCGATGGCGAATGTGTTTTTTATCAAAGGCAATCGCGTGATAACCCCTTCACTAGCCCAGTGCGGCGTGGCGGGTGTGATGCGCGAACAGGTTATGTTAGCCTTGCTTGAACAGAACATGAATATCGAATGTTTGCCCGTTGGCGCAGAGCGTTTAATTGAATTTGACTCAGCGTTTATCACTAACAGCGTTTTAGGAATTGTGGATGTACTGGCGATAGACTCGCTCAAGTTCAGCCCTGCTCCGATTACCGCGCAACTTAGACAGACACTTTCACTTACCCTATGAAAAAACTCATTCTTATCGGCAGTTCAACCCTGTTGACCTTGCTGACATTAGTCTGTTTGGGCGCCTTTTGGGGCTATCAAACCGTCATTGAATACAGTCAAACGCCGCTGAGTCTCAGCGAGCCTAAAGAGCTGACCGTTGAACGCGGTACCAGTGTCAACCAACTTGCGCAGCAACTTGCCGACGATGGCGTGATTCAAGACACGTGGAAACTCAAGTGGTTACTTAAGTTCCGCCCTGAGCTTGCTAAGATCCGCTCGGGTCTTTACGAAATTTCACCTTCACAAACCATTACCGATTTGCTGAATGATTTGATTGCCGGGAAAGTGAAAACCTTCAGTTTGACCTTAGTTGAAGGTAAAACCATCGTTGAATGGGAACAACAACTTGCCAGTGCGCCGCATTTACAGATGTCATCAGAGGTGTTTGCCGCCGTGTTGATGGCGCAGGGCGATGATTCAGGTTTGCCAGAGGGTAAATTCTTCCCCGACACCTATCATTATACTGCTGAGGCGGATGTTAAAGTCCTGCTGACTCAAAGCTATAAGATGATGGAGCAAGAGCTTGCCAAAGCGTGGGCAGAACGGGCGCCGAATTTGCCGTTAAAATCCCCCTATGAAATGCTGATCTTGGCATCGATAGTGGAGAAGGAAACCGGCCAAGCCCATGAGCGTGACCAAATCGCTGGAGTATTTGTTAATCGTCTTAATCAAGGCATGCGTCTACAAACCGACCCGACGGTTATTTATGGCATGGGCGAACGCTATAAGGGCAATATCACCCGTAAAGATTTAGTCGAAGAGACACCTTTTAACACTTATCGTATTTTTGGATTACCGCCAACGCCGATTGCAGCACCGAGTAAAGCCTCACTGATGGCCGTGTCTAAACCTGCTAGTGTGAGTTATCTCTATTTCGTGTCACGCAACGATGGTACCCATGTGTTTTCAAGCACACTTGAAGCACACAACCAAGCTGTAGATGTGTATCAGCGTAAGAAAAAACCGGCGACGCCAGAAAAATCACCAAAGTAAAAATGCAGAGAAAGAAAATCTAATGTCAGTTTTTGCAAAATTTATCGTTATTGAAGGTTTAGAAGGCGCGGGTAAGTCGAGTGCGATTAACCTTATTCGCGACTTTATTGAGAAACACACGGGTAAAGCGCCGATCTGCACCCGCGAGCCGGGTGGCACGCCACTGGCTGAACGTATCCGTGATTTGGTCAAAATTGCCGATGCGACCGATCCCCTGTGCGACGAGGCCGAGTGTTTACTCATCTATGCCGCCAGAGCCCAGTTGGTTGCCAATGTCATTAAGCCTGCGCTTGCGCAGGGTCAATGGGTATTGGGTGACAGACACAATTTATCGTCACTGGCCTATCAAGGTGGTGGCAGGGGCTTAATGCCGTTAGTGGAAGCGGTGAGCACTGCCACGCTAAAAGGCTTTAAACCCGATCTCACCTTGTACTTAGATTTAGATCCCAAGCTTGGGCTAACCCGCGCGGCTAAACGCGGTGAGCTTGATAGAATCGAGCAACAAGCGATTGATTTCTTTGAACGGGCTCGCGCGACTTACCTTAAACTTGCTAGCGAAGATGACAGCATAGTGGTTATCGATGCGAGTCAAACCATGGCCGAAGTGCATAAAGATATCTTAGCCGTACTACAGGCGATGGCATGGTAGCCGAGTCAGGGTTTACGGCTGCGCAATTACCTTGGCTCGAAGGGCCAAGACAGGCATTTTTAGCGCAACTCACGCGGCAAAAAATGCCCCATGCACAGCTTGTCGGCATTGATTCTGCCTATGGTGGTGAGCTGCTGAGTGTGTTCATGGCGCGTGCGGCCATGTGTTTGCAGCCAACTTCAGCGGGGGCCTGCGGTTTTTGTAAGTCTTGTCAGCTTTTTAATGCGGGTAATCATCCCGATTTTTACCATATTGCCGCCGATGGCAATCAAATTAAAGTCGATCAAATTCGTGAGCTTTGCACACGTCTGACGGCGACTGCCCAGCAAAGCGGTATGCGGGTGGCGATTATTCACCATAGCGAGCGACTTAACTCCGCTGCCGCCAACGCACTCCTTAAAACCCTTGAGGAGCCAGGTAAAGATACTTTACTGATATTGCAGTCGGATACGCCTGCACGTCTGATGGCGACGGTCAGCAGCCGCTGCCAACGCATTCCCTTCGTTGTGCCAAGCCGAGAGACCATCAAAAACTGGTTAGCGCAGCAATGTGATATCCAAGAGGATGTTACTTGGTGCTTGAGTGTGGTGGGTGGACCGCTAAAGTTGGCAGAGAGCTTGCGGTCTGAAGGTAGTCAACAGAGCCGTTATCAATCCTTGCTACAGTTTCGCAAAGATTGGGCCCAAAGTTTGTCGTCTGGTCATCTGTGTGCTAGTTTGTTAACTATAAGTGAACAACAAATAATTGATGTTCTTAAGGTTTTATACCTGCTTATACGACAAGTGTTACTGAAAAATAGCCATCAAGATGCGTTTATCCATGCGCAGCTCGGGAACTTGGCGGCCAAGATCATGGGAATGTGTCATAGCTTAAGTACAATGCCGAGCGTCAATTATCTGGCTTTGTGTCAAAGTTATGTCTTAGAATATAGAGAGATAACAAATAAGTAATATGCCATGGTAGATCTCGTCGTTAATTTTGATACCTTACATCAGCTATATCGTGCCTATATGCCCTTTATTAAGCCGGCAGGATTATTCATTGCGACTAGTGAAGGGCATTACCTTGGCCAGCCACTGACGATTGCGTATCGCTTACCGGGCGCGACCATAACGAATGAATTTCGCGGTGTTGTGGTATGGATCAATCCCTTAGGTGCTTCGGGCGGTCGTCCTGTAGGCATTGGCATTAAAATTGTTTCTGAGCCCGATAGCCATAAACACCACATCGAAAAGTTACTGTCCCGCGAACTGGCCTCCGGTGATCTAACCTGCACTATGTAGCTTGGTCCGCATTCTTGCTCTAATTTGAACCTTGCACAGTCTTAAACGTTCTTATTTCAATATCTCGCTGGTTTAAATTTTCAAGTTTTTATATTTACTCACTCTCTAAACTGATACTTCACCTTCGCTGAATTTGACCTCGATCCCTTGGCTGGGTATCCTTGTCGTCCTTTTGTTATTCAGCTTGGAAATCCCTGTGCTTATTGATTCACACTGCCATCTCGATCGCCTGAAAGCGGCGCCTGATCAACAAACCTTAGAACATATTCTGGCCAGCGCGAAAGCCCGTGGCGTGGACTATATGCTATGCGTCAACGTGCGCCAGCAGGGATTTGAATCGATGCGAGATAAAGTTGCAGCCTTCGATCAGGTATTTTTGTCATCGGGCGTGCATCCATTAGACGTTAAAGAAGGGCTTGATGTTGAGCAAATCCGTCGCTTTGCCACCGATAATAAAGTGGTCGCGATTGGTGAAACTGGCCTAGATTATTTTTATGCAGACGAAACTAAATTGCTGCAACAACAATGTTTTGAGCAGCAGATCGCCCTTGCGGTCGAAGTGAATAAACCTTTAATTGTCCATACTCGCGATGCGCGTGAAGATACTATCACTATGCTTAAGCAGGGCAACGCGGATAAAGTCGGCGGCGTACTGCATTGCTTTACTGAGAATTGGGAAATGGCGAAAGCGGCGATTGATCTTGGTTTTTACATTTCAGTATCAGGCATAGTCACCTTTAAAAATGCCGGTGAACTGCGCACTGTTATCCGAAAAGTGCCACAGGATCGCCTGCTGGTTGAAACAGACTCGCCTTATTTGGCGCCTATTCCACATCGTGGACAAGAAAACCAGCCCGCCTATGTGCGTGATGTTGCTGAGTTTGTGGCCGAGCTTAGAGGTGAGCGCTACGAGGATCTTGCTGAGTACACCAGTAATAACTTCTTTAATTTATTCAAAGATGCGGCGCGTTTAGTCGGCCGTTAGCCTCAAGTTCTTTGACCCATGTTATGCGATTGCGTGCTTGCCAATACTGAGACATAAAGGCTCAGGCAAAAAGACTCAGGCATAAAGGCTCAGGCATAAAGGCTCAGGCACAAAGACACTGGCATAAAAAAAGGCCCAAAACGATGAAAGCTGTTTGGGCCTAGGGGAATGGCTCGTTGAAGAGCCGTGCGCTACAGGTGAAAGCGCCATGCAATGCGCTTTACAATAGACTCAGTGTAGTCGAGCTTTTGCCCTAGAGTCGCGTTCCCCTTCCCCTTTTTTAGGTTATTTATCGCTAAAAAACAGCAGAACTATAACGATTTTGTCTGTTCTGGTAGCAATAACACTTTATCTTTCACTAAGTCTCTGGGCAGGTTGTTTTTTAACTTATTGCCTAAATGTTTCGCCATGCCTAACGGCGCGCCGCCATAACAGACGATCACTTCACCTTGGGCTTTGCCTGCGGTCGCTAAGGGAATATCTCGCCCCATCAAATACTCTTTTGCTTCAACATCGCTCACATCGACCGTTTTTGCCGTTGGGCTAAGTTGTTTTCCCGCTAAAGCAATAATCGCTTCATGGCGGACTTTAAAACCGTGCTTACTGTTATCGGCGAGTTTAATACCAATACGCTGAAAGCGCATACGGCCGATAAAAGCGTTGAATTCATGAGGAAATAGCCAGAATTCATCATCGCGAACCATGATGAGTTCGTCCGGTAAGCTGATACCTAAATCCTGCTGAAAATAGTCTTTTATCCCTTGGGCTTGTTTCGCTGATGCGGTCGTGAAGGGGAAGTTTTTCTGCAGTTTAGGCTCAGGCTGTAACCGCGGCACAGAGGCAGTTTTTGTCAATTTAGCGACAAAGAAACCTTCACTGTCGTAAATCTGTGGCCAGACATGCAAGAAGCCTTCGGCAGTCGTGGCTCGCTCAGCGCCATCAAATAAATCACTTAAGGATTCAAATTGCACGGCATCGCCGTAGACTTGCTTTAAATACTCGCACACGCCTTGGTTTTCGAGACGGTTTAAGGTGCAGGTCGAGTAGACCAAACTGCCGCCGGGTTTCAGGGCGAGAAACGCCGATTCGATTAAGGCTTTTTGGGTTTCGCTAATCGCCAACACATCGTCAAGGCTCCAATGTTTTAACGCATCGACGTCTTTACGCACTGTGCCTTCGCCGCCACAGGGCGCATCAATGAGCACGGCATCGAAACTTTCATACAGGTATTCGCCAAACACGCGGCCATCGAAATGGGTGAGGGCGCAGTGGCTCGCGCCCATGCGCAGCACATTGGCGTGCAATACTTTCACGCGGCTCGCCGAATACTCATTCGCCACCAATAAACCTTGGTTTTGCATCAATGCGGCCATTTGCGTGGTTTTTGAACCCGGCGCAGAGGCGAGATCGAGAACGCACTGCCACTTTGTACTAGTCGTAAATGCATTAGGCGTAAAAAGTGCGGTCGGCGGCAACATAGAGCTGGCTTCTTGAATGTAGAATAGGCCCTGAATGTGCTCTAACGCATTGCCGAGTTGTTCTTCTTCATCGTAGCTGATCCAAAATCCGTCTTCACACCAAGGAATAGGATCAAACGTCCAGCCCTTAGGTTGCATTAGAGTCTTAAAGTCGTCGCTGCTGATTTTTAAGGTATTGACCCGAATTGAACGTCTAAGCGGCCTGTCGCAAGCGGCAATAAACTCGTCCATGGATAAATGGGCGGGGAGTTCTTGGGTGATTATATCGATAAAATTTTGATTTAATTGAACCATTGATTTCATTGAACCATAGGAAAATAGACTGTGTATCAACTGGCGCAAGTATATCATAATCCCTTATTGGGTCTGAGATTTTATCCCAAGTGCCTCAGCCGTTAGGGTGATTTGAGGTTTATGCACAGACGATTGCCGCAATATTGCAATGAGTCGCCATAACGCTAGCACTCAGTAGCCATGAGCTAATAGAATAAAAACAAATAAAAATAAGGGGATTAGCGTGCTGAATCGCGTGTGGTTAGCTTTCTTTGTTACGGCATTGCTGGCAATAGCGGTGCAACTGTTCAATGGGCACATAGAAGTCCTATCGGCTTCGGTCGCCGCATTATTTGCGAGCGCTAAGCTTGCCGCCGAAATTTCCCTTGGCCTGATTGGTGTACTTTCCCTGTGGATGGGGTTAATGCAGGTGGGCGAGAAGGCCGGAGTGGTCAGCGCTATCGCCTTTGTGTTTGAGCCCTTACTGCGCCGCTTGATGCCAGAAGTGCCCAAGGGCCATCCCGCCTTTGGCAGTATCACGATGAATTTAACGGCGAATATTTTTGGTTTAGATAATGCCGCCACGCCGCTTGGTTTAAGGGCGATGCATGATTTGCAGAGTTTGAATCCGCTAAAAACTGTGGCGACCAATGCGCAAATCTTATTCTTAGTGCTCAATACTTCCTCTGTGACCTTAGTGCCTGTGACGGTATTCCTGTACCGTGCCCAACAAGGTGCAGCCGCGCCTGCGGATATTTTCCTACCGATTTTACTGGCAACCTCGGCCTCGACATTGGCGGGCTTACTGGTTGTGGCGTTAGTGCAGCGAATTTCGTTATTGAACTCTGTGGTGCTCGGTTATGGCGCCTTGATGCTCTCTGGCCTAGTGGCGAGTGGTTTTTATCTGATGACTTTAAGTGCTGAAACCATTGGCACAGTATCGACGGCAATGGGTAATGGCATTTTATTGTTATTAGTGTTTACCTTCGTCATTGTTGCAGGCATCCGTAAGGTGGCGGTTTATGATGAGTTTATTGAAGGGGCGAAGGCGGGTTTTGCTCAATCTATCCAGCTGATCCCTTATTTGCTCGCCATGCTATTAGCGATTGGTTTACTGCGCGCATCCGGCGCCTTGGATTATCTGTTGCACTTGATTGCCAGTGGCGTGCGGATATTGGGTTTTGATACGCGTTTTGTCGATGCTATGCCGACCGCGCTGATGAAACCTTTTAGCGGTTCAGGTGCTAGAGCCATGATGCTCGAGACCATGGATCATCACGGCGTCGATTCCTTTGCAGGCCGACTAGCGGCGATTTTTCAGGGCAGCACTGAAACTACTTTTTATGTTCTCGCCGTGTATTTTGGTTCTGTGGGTATTCGCCATGGCCGCCACGCCTTAGCCTGTGGTTTAACCGCGGATTTTGCGGGGATCAGCGCCGCGATTGCCGTTTGCTATTGGTTCTATGGTTAACAGGATGGCAAGGGTCTTGAGCGCCCTAGAATGTGTCAATGACATTTCGAGAAGCTAAAAATCAATCAGGCGCATTATGCGCCTGATTGATTTGTAAGAGCTTTAATATTAGTGCGTTGGTGTAAGTCTTTTGATGAAAAGAATTACTGGGCAGGGGCCCATTCCTGCCATTCGTTTTCGGCTTTGTGTTGCAATCTTAGTACTGTTCCTGCTGCTAAACGATTACCCTCTTGAGTCGTGTCCTTAGTCGCGACATTAATACCGCCAGCGAGTAAGGTTTCCAGTGAGCCCGCTTCGATTTGAGCACCTGAAAAGAGGCCAACATCGACTTTAATCCCAGAAGCATCCCAGAACTGACTGCTTTGATTCACTAAGTGACTGTACTGCGGCTCAATATGGGCTTGCATCAGCACGCTATTGCCCTGTGTCGACAGGTGATAACCATCGATTTGACCGACTTTGATACCACGGAAGAAGATAGGTGTGCCGACTTTCATCGAGCCTAAGTTGCTATCTTCTAGGGTAAATTTAAGCGCATCTTCGGCAACATTGGCATAGCTGCTGGCAGCGAGGTTGGCGACAAACTGGGTCGCTTTTTGACTGCTTGTACCCGGTAGCACACCGATATAAGGGCCAGTGATCAAGGTTTCTGGCGCTTTAATTCCTGCTAGAGAAATTTGCGCATCCACTAGATGATATTCACAGTCGCTGCGGCTGAAATGTTCGGCGTATTCGCCGTAGAGATAGGCCGTTGCAGTGAGTGTATTGAGATCGGCATTGAGCTTCACCTGCGACACTTCACCCACTTGATGACCTTGATAACGAATCGCTGCCTTGGCCGCCAGTTTGCTTGAGGCGGGTAGGGTTAGGCGAATCGCCTGCGCCTGAGTTAATGCCAGCTGCTTGCTCTCATAGAGTTTTAAGTTAGCTGCATTGCTGGCTTTGCCATTGCTATCAAGCAATCCCAGACTGATGCTGCCCTTTAATGCTCCTTGAAGCGGCGCGACCGTAACATCAATACCGGCAAGACTGGCGCTGATATCGACAGCGCTGTTACGCCAGAACACATGAGGCTTTTTCAGCAAGGGTTGAAACTGTTTGTCGATAGCGAGCTTGATAGCAAAGTCTTCGGTTTTGCTTTGCCAGTTCACTGAGTCAACTGTGCCAATTTGCATTTTTTTATAGTAAATCGGTGAGCCTTGGCTGACATCGGCGCCATCTTGACTGATTAAGGTCAGATGCACTTGTTGCTGACGATCATAGAAGGCTGTCGCGGCATCCACTGAGCTAAACAAGGTGAGGGCGCTGTTGGCGGCGACTGGCGTATCGCTGTGGCCTTGGATCAAGCTAACTGCACCTTGAGTGAGCGTTGTAAAATCCCTTGCTTTGACTGAGACACCATCTAACGATGCGTTTACCGTTAATGCTGACTCAGGCACAAAATAGCTGTCACTACGAATAAGGCCTGCAAACTCAGGTTGTAGCTCGAGTTGATATTCTACCGCCGATAAATCTTTGGATAACTTCACCGCAAGCACTGAGCCAATGGGGATTTGCTTAAAGCGAACTTCGGCGCCCGCTGAAATGCCCATGTTTTCGGCTGAGGTTAAGGTCAAGAAACGCTTCTTTGATTGCAGTAAGTCAGGCGCCTTTGATTGCAAGGCAAAACTGCTTGGCATCGCCGTTTTAGTATTAATGCCCGGCAGGAAGTTGATCACGCTACCCGTCAGTAAACGCTCTGGATTTTTAATGCCTGAGAGGGAAATATCGGCACCTTCAAGCCAAAACACGCCGTCGTTAGTTAACAGTGAACCGTATTGAGGTTCAAACTTAGCCACAGCTATTACGCCATTGGCGGTGAGTTGCTTGCTTAAAATGCTGCCGATATTGATGCCGCGATAAACAATGCGAGTGCCTTTGTCGACACCGTTAGCATCAGCCATGGTGAGACTTATTTCTATGCCGCCAAGGGCTGTGGTTTCTGAATCATAAAGCGAAAAAACGTCGCCGTTTTTGGCAATATCCGCGTTATCGTCAGAGCTGAAACTCACGCCGCCAGCCAGAATGGATGCCAAACTCTCAGAGCTGACTTTAACCCCAGTCAGTGATGCATCAATTTTAACGCCGGAAACATTCCAAAAGTGAGAGTTTTTCTTCACTAATCGCGCGTATTGCTCTTGAATAAAAGCGCTGATGATGACTCTTTGATTGCCATCTAAACGGTAGCTGACCACACTGCCCACGGGGATTTGGCGGAAAAATATTGGCGAGCCAACATCCAACGAACCGAGTTTGTCTGAGGTCAGTTCGACCATCACACCTTCTGAGCCGATTTGCATCGGCGGCGGTTGGCGTTCTGCTTCAAAAAATGTTGACGCATTACCTTTACCCGGTTGAATCGCAATGTAGTTACCCGAAAACAGTGCATCTAAGCCTTCAACACCTGTGATGCTGGCCTTAGGGGTGACAAGCCAGAAGAGGGTCTCTTTATTTAAGAAAGGCTTAGCGCGGTAGTCCATCATGACTTTAACGTTTACGCCCTTGAGATCTTCATCTATGCCAATGTCTTTGACTTTACCGACAGTCAAGCCTTGGTATTTGACTAAGGTTTTACCTACGTCAATCCCAGTTGCACTCGGAAAGTGAATTTGAATTTCAACGCCCGATTCTTTAATACTCTTAATGCCCAGCCACGCACCCAATGCCAACGCGACAATAGGCAGCAGCCAAATGGGCGAAAAGAGTTTTTTCTTTACAACTTTCGGCGATTCAATTTGTGTCATCTTGAGGTTCCAATCGATCCCAGAGTAAACGAGTGTCTAACACTTTTGCGGCTAACTGAGTTAACAGAATAACCAAGGCAAATGCGGTCGCTGCAGGCGCGGGTTTAGCGTCGAGTAGTTGCCCCATATTCACTAATGCTACTGTGATTGAGATGACAAATAAATCGAGCATTGACCAACGACCAATCCATTCGATGATGTGAAAACCCACCATCAATTTCTTTTTTGAAATCGGAATATCAAAGCTGATCGCACACAGATAAATGGATAAGCCGATGATTTTAATCCATGGCACTAAAATACTGGCAGTAAAAACTATCACGGCAATGGGCAACATATCTGAATGCACTAGATGCAAAATGCCCGAAAAAATCGTGTCGTGCCGCACTTGCCCTTGGTTGGTCAGCATAGTGATAGGGTAAATATTCGCTGGCACCAGCAAGATGGCTGCGGTAATCAACAAAGCCCAACTTTTTTGCAGGCTAGAATAGTCCCTGACCTGCAACTCAGCTTCACAGCGTTGGCAGTGGGTGAGGTCACTACTATTGAGCTGGCGGCAGACCTTACACAGACACAGGCCGATATCTTTACCTTGTTGCTTCATATCAGCGATGACCTTCCAATAACGTCCACATGTGCTCTAAGTCGTACTCTCGTTGCAGAAACAAAGTCACGAGAAACAACATAGTGAAGCAAAATGTGCCCATACCAAAATAAATATCCGAAAAATCAGAAAGCTGGAACGATGAAACCAAAAAGCTGATCACATAAATTTCTAGCATAGTGAGCTGCGACAATACGCCATGAAACTTCAATAATTGCTTTAATGAGTTACGCCAAAAAAGATGACTCAGTCCCCATTTCACAATCAAAATCTGCGTCAGTATCGATAACAGTAATAAGCCTGGGCCAATCACAGCGGCGGCAAGCACGGCTAAACCAACGACCCAATAACCTTGGTCAAATACCGCAAATGCGCCCTGAAAAACCGTGGTGGTGCGAATGCTGCCGAAAAAGTGAATTTCGAGTACGGGTAAAAAATTGGCAGGAAAATAAAATACTAGTGCCGAGATACATAGGGCGAGCATGCCATTTACAGAGCAGTAAGGAGTGTCATAAAGTGCAGTGCTGCAACGGGGACAAAGGGCTCTGACACCGCTTGGCAAGGCACGTTTGCGGACTGCTAAATCGCAGGAACGGCAAAGGATTACTGAATTTTCTGCTGCGTTTTCATGCATATAAAAATATATATTAGCCTAAATAGGAGTAATAACAGCGAGATCGGTGCAAAGTGTAGTGCTAATCAGCCGTTCTGCACAGTCTAGCGCTTTATAATCTTGGCAACGAAAGTACGCTAATAATATCAGATTAATCAGAACACTTGCATCACAAGTTCAATCTATGTCACTCTAGTTACTGTATATAAAAACAGTGCGAGGGCAGTCATGGCAGTAATAACACAGTTTGTCGTGGTCAGAGAAGGGGTTGAAAAGATGACATTCACATCTAAGAAGGAGGCTGATGCCTACGATAAGATGCTCGATATCGCCGATAACCTTATCCCCTTCATTCAAAAAGCTGATTTAGGTATAGATGAAAGCGTGGGCGAAAAGCTCGCATTCTATTTTGCTAACAATAAAGATGAGCTGACGAACTTGCTTAAAGGTGTCGTTCAGGTTAATAGTACGCCAACGAATCCACCTGCTGCGAAAAAAGCGGCTAAAAAGACCGAAGCAGCAGAATAAAATTGTTAGGAAATGTAATGAAATCGAAATTTTATGAGTCACTTAACCGTCAAGCCTTGGCCTTGTTGGAAGGGGAAGACGACCTTGTTGCGGCAATGGCGAATTTTTCAGCCTTACTCAATGATAATTTAACTGAGCTGAACTGGGTGGGATTCTACGTTATGCGTGGCGAACAACTCGTATTAGGCCCATTTCAAGGTAAAGTGGCTTGTACACGTATTCCGTTAGGAAAAGGCGTGTGTGGTACGGCGGCATTCACCAATCAAACCCAGCGAGTGGCCGATGTTCATCAATTTGATGGCCATATTGCCTGTGATTCTGCCAGTAATTCTGAAATCGTTGTGCCAGTTTGTGCTCAAGGTAACGTGGTTGCCGTGCTCGATATTGACAGCCCAATCTTCGATCGTTTCGACGAAGAAGACCAAAAGGGGCTGGAATTACTGGTTAAAAGTTTTGAAAACTGCCTATTTGATTAATTTGCGTACAATAACGCATAATTCATAGTCGCAATCGGTGGCGTGCGCCTTATAATATGCGCCTGCACGCATTAAGCTGGTTTGATTGGCATGCAATGAATAAGCTTAGTGTTTTGAGCTGTAAAAATTTGTTAAGGTATATTTTTTTTAACTTTAGTAAACGCGGCTAGGATGCTAATTTGTACGTTGACTCAATATTGAGTTTAACGAAGATAAACGACACGTAAGAAGTTGATATATATCACCTCGAATCGATGTCCCTTTTTGACTGTGGAAGTAATGATGGAATCAACAGAAAAGTTGACCGACACCAATGCAATTTTGGCGTATTTGTATGAAACATTTCCTTTGTGCTTTATTGCTGAAGGTGAAACTAAGCCATTAAAAATCGGATTGTTTCAAGATTTGGCTGAAAGGTTGGCTGATGATTCTAAAGTCAGTAAAACTCAGCTCAGAGTTGCCTTAAGACGTTACACCAGCAGCTGGCGCTATTTGAAGTGCGTTAAAGCGGGCGCACAACGCGTTAATCTGGATGGCGAACCTTGCGGCGAGTTAGAGCAAGAGCACATTGACCATGCTCAAGCCATGTTGAAAGAGAGTCAGGATAAAGCGAAAGCGAAACGTGCAGCACTCGCACCTAAGCCTGCGGCGAAGAAAGCACCTAAAAAGGTGGCTGTTCCTCAACGTGCTAAAACTGAGCGTCCTGCTAAGCCTGCGACTAAAGCAGCGCCAGTCGTAAATTATGTCCAAGCACAATTGACTGATTTAACGAAAAAACAACGCGTCAATGTTAAGTTAGGTATGACACCCGTAGCCGGTGTGATTACTGATATTAACAAGGAAGATATTCATGTTCAGCTTGATAGTGGCCTAACGATTAAAGTTAGAGCAGAACATATCCTGCTGTAATCATTTTTTAAAACGGAGTAACTTGTTGATGCGAAAACTCACTTTGGCTACCTCGATCGCCACTGTTTTTGTCGGATTCTCGGCTTGGGCCGTACCACCCACGATTCAAATCAGCGAGTTACCCACTCTCAAGCAGGAAGCGCAACATAAGGTCGCGAGCAAAAGGGTAACGGACTTATACACTCGTTCGCACTATCATAGATTTAATCTTGATGATGCCTTTTCTACGCAAATTTTTGACCGTTACCTGCAGCAGTTAGACTATCGCCGCAATGTGTTAACCCAAGCGGATGTCGATAGCTTTAAACCTTATGCTACCCAATTCGATGACATGCTCAGTTCTGGTGAACTTGAGCCTGCCTATAAAATGTTTGATATCGTCCAAAAGCGTCGTTATGAAGGCTTTGTCTATGCTTTATCCCTTCTGGACAAAGAGATGGATTTCTCCGCCCCTGGCGATGCCTATGAGTATGACCGTGACGATGCGGCATGGCCAAAAGATCAAGCCGAGATCAATGAGTTATGGCGTCAACGTGTTAAATACGATGCGCTAAATCTGAAACTCACAGGTAAAAAATGGCCTGAGATTGTTGAGATCCTGCAAAAGCGTTACAACAACGCCATCAAACGTTTGACTCAAACCAACAGTGAAGACGTGTTCCAAGGCGTGATGAATGCCTTCTCACGCAGCATTGAGCCGCATACGAGTTACCTGTCACCACGCAATGCTGAACGTTTCCAAATGGAAATGAATTTAAGCCTTGAAGGGATTGGTGCTCAACTGCAACTTGAAGACGATTACACTGTTATTAAAAGCTTAATTGCTGGTGGCCCTGCGGCTGGCAGCGAAAAACTGTCGCCGGAAGACAAGATTGTCGGCGTCGGTCAAGAAGGCGGTGAAATTGTTGATGTGATCGGCTGGCGTTTAGATGACGTGGTTGATCTGATCAAAGGGCCTAAGGGCAGTAAAGTCGTACTGCAAATTTTACCGAAGAAAGGCGGTTCGAATGCTAAGCCATTCGACGTTACCTTAGTACGCGATAAAATTCGTCTTGAGGACAGAGCGGCAACCTCTAAGGTGATTGAACCTAAAGACGGCGAGTACGCTAATCGCAAAGTCGGTGTGATCCATATTCCTGGTTTCTACATGAATCTGTCACAGGACGTTGAAAAAGAGCTAGTGAAGTTAAACGAAGCCAAAGTTGAAGGCATAGTCATCGACCTTAGGGGTAACGGTGGTGGTGCATTAACAGAAGCCGTGTTGCTGACGGGACTCTTTATCGATATGGGCCCTGTGGTCCAAATTCGTGATGCCGATGGCCGTGTGTCTGCGCACCGTGATAACGATGGCAAAACCAGTTATGCGGGCCCGTTGACTGTGATGGTTGACCGTTACAGTGCTTCAGCCTCTGAGATTTTTGCTGCTGCGCTACAAGATTATGACCGCGCGCTAATTGTCGGTGAATCTAGCTTTGGTAAAGGTACAGTGCAGCAGCATAAGAGCTTAGGCCGTATCTACGATATGTATGAAAAGCCAATTGGCCATGTGCAATACACGATTCAAAAGTTCTATCGGATCAATGGCGGCAGCACACAGCTTAAAGGTGTGACACCAAACATTGCTTACCCAAGTGCGTTAGAGCCAGGTGAGTACGGCGAAGCTGAAGAGAAAAATGCCTTGCCTTGGGATAAAGTGCCAATGGCGCAATATGGCACGCTCAATGATGTGACGCCTGAGTTAGTGACTAGCCTTGAGGCCAAGCACCTTAACCGCATCAAAAGCAGTGTAGAGTTTGCTTATATCAATCAAGATATTGCCGACTTTAAAAAGCACCACAAAGAGAAGACAGTTTCTCTGGTTGAAAGTGAGCGCATTGCCTCCCGCGAAGCCGATGAGAAGAAAGTCCTCGATAGAACGAACGAGCGCCGAGTCGCCAATGGTTTAGCACCAGTTAAATCCATGGAAGACATTAAAGACGACGCCGAATTGCCAGACGCATTTTTAGATGAAACGGCTTATATCACTTTAGATATGGCTGATGCGCAAAAACTGGCTAAAACTAGTGCTAAGTAGGCGCTAGTCGAGTCGATTTATCCAATATCAAAACGCGCTTATGGCGCGTTTTTTCTTATTTAGATCAGCGTTAAAGGGATCGAAATGACACAAGCTCAAGCAAAATATTTAAAAGATTATCAAGCGCCACTGTTCACGATAGACACGATCGACTTAGCCTTTAATCTGGCGGGCAATGAGACTCAAGTGCAGGCGATAAGTCGGGTAAAACGCGCTTCTAAGCATACCCAAGCCCTAGTGTTGGATGGTGAAGACTTAACTGTGATCTCGTTGACGGTTGACGGCGAGGCAGTGCCTTACCATGTTAGCGCGGGTCAATTAGTCTTAGAAACGGCGCTTGATGAGTTTGAGCTGAACATCGTCACTAAGCTCGATCCCGAGGCCAATTCGAGCCTTGAAGGCCTGTATATGTCAGATGGTGCCTACTGCACGCAATGTGAGGCTGAGGGCTTTAGACGGATCACTTATTTCCTCGACCGTCCCGATGTATTAGCCAAATATACTGTGCGCATCGAAGCCGATAGAGCTGCATTTCCGTTTTTACTGAGTAACGGGAATTTGATTGATCAAGGCGAATTAGAGGGCGGTCGCCATTATGTTTGCTGGCAAGATCCGTTTCCAAAACCGGCTTATTTGTTTGCCTTAGTCGCCGGCGATTTTGATCTGTTGCAAGATGAGTTCATTACTCGCAGTCGCCGTAAAGTGATCCTGCAAGTGTTCGTCGATAAAGGGAATTTACATAAAGCACACCATGCGATGGCATCGCTGAAAAAATCCATGGCATGGGATGAGAGTCGTTTTGACCTCGAGTACGATTTAGATATTTACATGATAGTTGCCGTCGACTTTTTCAATATGGGAGCGATGGAAAACAAAGGCTTAAATATCTTTAACACTAAATATGTGCTTGCAGATACGTTAACGGCTACCGACGAGGATTATCACGGTATTGAATCGGTTGTAGGCCATGAGTATTTCCATAATTGGACCGGAAACCGCGTGACGTGCCGTGATTGGTTCCAGTTAAGTTTAAAAGAAGGCTTAACGGTTTTTCGCGATCAAGAATTTAGCTCCGATTTAGGCTCACGCGCTGTGAATCGAATTCACGCAATCAAAGTGATCAAGAATCAGCAATTTGCCGAAGATTCAGGCCCTATGTCCCATCCTATTCGTCCAGAATCTGTGATTGAGATGAACAATTTCTACACAGTCACTGTGTATAACAAGGGCGCTGAAGTGATCCGCATGATGCACACTTTGCTCGGCGAAGAAAAGTTTCAAGCGGGGATGAAACTGTATTTTAATCGCCACGATGGCCAAGCGGTCACCTGCGATGATTTTGTGGCGGCAATGGAAGATGCCAGTGGCGTGGATTTAACCCAATTCCGTTTATGGTATAGCCAAGCGGGCACGCCGATAGTGACTGCGATGGACAGTTTCGATGCGCTAACGGGCATTTACCAATTAACCCTTAAGCAAAGTTTAGCGAACTGTGCATCACCTTTGCATATTCCTTTTAGCATCGAACTGTTAGATGCCAAGGGGCATTCTTTAGTGAATGAAGTTCTCGACTTTACTCAAGTGGAACAAGTGTTTAGTTTTGAGGGATTAAGTCATAAACCTGTGGCTTCACTGCTGCAAAACTTCTCCGCGCCAGTCAAATTGCAATACAGATTCAATGTCGATCAACTGGTTCACTTGATGCGTTTTGCCAGCAGCGAAGTGGCGCGCTGGGAAGCCTCAGTGACCTTAGTGAGCCAAGCGATTTGGCAGAATGTGGCGAGTTTACAGCAGCAACAAGCCATGACACTCGATCCCCGGGTGCGCGATAGTTTTAAAGGCGTGTTGTTAGACACTGAACTTGACCCAGCATTGATTGCCGAAATCTTAGCCATACCTACGGCATCTGCTTTGATTGAGCAAACAGAGAGCGTTGATCTCGATGCGTTAGCCTTAGCCCGTGAATTTGTGTTAACAGAGCTGGCTTCACACTCTGAGGATGAATTGATCGCGCTCTATCGCTCTTTGGTACCAGTCGATAGCACGCAGGCAAGAGCGCTTAAAAATCAGTGTTTAACTTGGTTAGCACGGGTGTCGGATGAGGCTGAAGCGTTAGTGATTGCTCAGTTTGATAAAGCCAGCAATATGACAGATTCTCTCGGCGCACTGACTGCGGCGAACGTTGGCGATTTGCCTTGTCGCGATGAGCTGATGACCGCATTTGAGCTGCGTTGGCAGGACACGCCATTGGTAATGGATAAATGGTTTATGTTGCAAGCGACTCGTAATGCAGAAGATGTGATTGAACGTCTGCGTCAATTACAGCAGCACAAGTGTTTTAGTATGAGTAATCCAAACCGAGTGCGCGCGTTAGTGGGCAGTTTTGCGGCGGGTAATATTTACCAATTCCACCGTCAAGACGGTAAGGGTTATGCTTTCTTAACCGAATGCTTAATTACCCTTAATAAGCTCAATCCGCAGGTTGCGGCACGCATGGTGACGCCATTGATCCAGTTCCATAAATTCGACTTAGGCCGTCAAACCTTAATAAAAGCCTGTTTAGGGCAACTTTTGGCTTTACCTGACTTATCTAAGGATATGTACGAAAAAGTCTCTAAGGCATTGGCAAAATAGCGGTTTGTAGGAGGAGGGTGGCAATCGATGCCGCCCTGATATTATGGAATTGTATTTCAAACTAACGATCAGCTATCGAGATTTCTTACCTTACTATCAAGGGCTTGCTGATAAAATTGAGGTCCGCGAAACGCAAGGACGTATTTTGTGGATTAATGGCCGTCATTTCAGACGTTTTTTAACCGAAATTGGCATTCAAGGCTATTTTAAATTGGTTTTAGATGACAAGGGACAATTTGTTTCATTAAATCGAGTCTAGTCTGAATTTGTTTATTTGCGCTTAGAGTAATTACTTTAAACGGTCGGCTGATTATCAGGCTCGGTTTGTGATATTTAGTTTTTAAATATGTTAATGAATTATATGATTTTTTGATATCTTTTCCCGCTTCATTTCTCTCCCGCTTTTCTCTAATTTAAATCCCACCTTTTCAACTGTTGGCACAAATGTGTCTACATGCTTAATTCTTTAGAAAATTTTCTCTAACTGCGCCTTGCCCAAGGGGATTAATTGCTGTAACAATGATGTTACCTGTGAGCTAACAAGATGTTGGTTGTAATTCCTAAAACAAAGAATCCTGCAGGGTACGGAGAGCTAAAATGAAAATTGTTAAAAATAGTTTTAACAAATCGGCGCTTGCTTTGGGGGTGGCGTCGGCATTGAGTTTGTTAATGATCCCAAGCGTTAATGCAATATCTTTTGATTGGGGAGAGGTTGAGGGGACATTTGACTCAACTTGGACTGCTGGTGCGAGCTGGCGTGTTGGCGCGCGCGATTGGGAAGATCAAATTGGTAAGGTGAATCAACCCCAATTCGATTGGTCTAATTACAGCGCATTTGGCAATACAAAATATACTTCAGCTGAGATTTGGGCCCAGCCCGGGTCGTATTCCAGTAACAATGACTTAAGTAACTTACTTTATTCTCAAGGCGATACTACGTCTGAGATCGTCAAAGGTTTGCATGAATTATCGTTGAAATACAAAAACTACGGTTTGTTCGCCCGCGGTATGTATTTTTATGATCGTAAACTGAACGATGGCAATTATGACTACAACGATCCGATCACGGGTAAAGAATTTGACCCTTGCGAAGATAGCCGCGCTTCAGAAGTACAATGTAAAGATATCCGTTTATTAGATGCGTTTGTCTATGCCAACTTCGATTTGAATGAGGGTGCGAATCCATTATCTATTCGTGTTGGTAATCAAGTGGTGTCATGGGGTGAAAGTACACTGATTGCCCATGGGATCAGTGAAATTAACGCCGTGGATTTGAACATTCTTAACGCACCTGGTGCTGAGTTAAAAGAAGCGTTTAGACCGCAAGGTATGGTGTGGGCATCCCTTGGCCTGACAGATTCGTTAACGGTTGAAGCATTTTATCAATATGATTGGCAACCTATTTGGGTTCCAACTCCGGGCTCCATTTTTGCGACTAACGATTTTGCCGGTTTTGGGGGTTATGCTCAAAACGCTCAGCTTGGGTTTAACGCTAACCCTGACATCAACTTAGATTTTGTGATGCAAGAATATGAGCGTTTAGCGGGCATGATCGCCAGCGGCCAATCTATTCCGACGCAGCAATTGGTTTCTATGGCTTTAGCCTACCCAACGAAAGTGACCTTAGTGCAGGATGAAGAAGAACCAAGCAATGATGGCCAATACGGTATCAAGCTGGGTTATTACGCGCCTGAGCTAGGTGAAACCGAATTTGGTTTCTATTTCATGAATTACCATAGTCGTCGTCCACTTATCAGTGGTACTGCTGCCGACTTTAGCACGGGTGCATTGTTATCTGACTTGGCGACGGTAGGCCAAAACTCGGGCAACATTAATCGTGAATTGTTGCTCAGCCTGAAGAGCTTCTCTAAGGCGCAAATCGTCTATCCAGAGGATATTAAACTCTACGGTTTCAGCTTCAATACTTTGATTGGTGATACGTCTGTCGCGGGTGAGATTGCCCATCGTCAAGATGAGCCACTGCAGATTGATGACGTTGAGTTGCTGTTCGCCGGTATGCCACAACAGTTAGCCAATGCGGGGCTTCGTCCCGATCTTGATGGTATTTCACAGATTAAAGACGTTCAACCGGGTGAAACCGTGGATGGCTTTATTCGCGTTGATACCACACAGGCGCAGATGACTTTCACCCATCTATTTGGTCCAACCTTAGGTTTAGATAACTTAACTATGTTGGCCGAGGTTGGCGGTGTGTGGATCCACGATATGCCAGGTTTCGATGAGCTACGTCTCAATGGTCCCGGTACGTCACGTTCTGGCGGCAATCCAGATATGCCTGGCATCATTCAAGCCTTGCACAATGGTCCTGAAACTAACCCGTTCCCAACTGACTTTGCTTGGGGCTACCGTTTAGTGGCAAAAGCAGATTTCAATAACGTCTTTGCTGGGGTCAATATGTCGCCACGGGTCATTTTCTCCCATGACGTTGACGGTATTACTCCGGATCCTATGTTCCTGTTCACGGAAGGACGCAAGTCTGTCGCGCTAGGCGTTAACTTCGACTATCAAAACCGTTGGGGTGCAGATATCTCCTATAACAATTTCTTTGGCGGTGTCGGTACGACGAATGCGATGGCAGATCGTGATTATGTTTCATTCAATATCAAGTATTCGATCTAAAAGGACTCAAACAATGAAGAAACTGACGATATTGGCGAGTGCAGTGATGTTCGTACTCGTAGCGCCAGTCGCTATGGCTAAGGTATCAGAGGCTGACGCGGCTAAACTTGGCAATGAGCTCACCCCTTTAGGTGCTGAAAAAGCAGGTAATGCTGACGGTTCTATTCCTGCTTGGGATGGTGGTATCACTAAGCCTGTGGCGGGTTATACCAAAGGGATGCATCACCCAGATCCATTCCCTGAGGATAAGATTGAATTCACCATTACCAATGCCAACAAAGCGCAATATAAAGACTTTTTAACGCCGGGTCAGATGAAGTTGTTCGAACTTTATCCTGATACCTACAAGATGAATGTGTATAAGACTCGCCGTAGCGCATCAGTGCCGCAGTTTGTCTATGATGCGACCAAAGCTAACGCGACACGTGCAGAATTGATTGCACAGGGCAATGGTATTTCTGGCGCTGCTATTGGTATTCCATTCCCGATCCCAGCAAATGGGTTAGAAGCGATTTGGAACCACATTTTGCGTTTTCGCGGGGTCGATATCGAGACTTCCCGTAGCCAAGCTGCACCAACGGCCGATGGTAGCTATAGCTTAGTGGAAACCTCAGAGGAAATTCGCTTCGAATATTCTCGTCCAGAAATGACCTTAGATCTGCTTAAAGCCAGCAATACGTTGTTCTACTTTAAGCAAGTGGTGACTCAGCCAGCCCGTTTAGCGGGTACTGCGTTATTGGTAAAAGAGACCATGGATCAAGAGGCGTTGCCACGCCAAGCTTGGACCTATAACACAGGACAACGTCGTGTCCGTAAAGCGCCAAACGTCGCTTTCGATACACCGGGTACAGTGTCTGATGGTCTGCGTACGACGGATGATTTCGACATGTTTAACGGTTCTCCAGTGCGTTATAACTGGGAACTGGTTGGCAAGAAAGAAATTTACATTCCGTACAACGATTACAAACTGCACTCAGACAAGCTGAAATATGACCAAATCTTAAAACCTGGGCATGTTAATCCTGAGTATGTTCGTTGGGAAAAACACCGCGTATGGCAAGTGAAGGCGACGTTGAAAGACGGTATGCGCCACATTTACAAAGTGCGCGATATGTACCTTGACGAAGATTCATGGCAAGTGTCGATAGCCGATCTCTACGATAACCGTGATCAGCTGTATCGTGTGGCTGTTGCACATGGCTTGAACTACTACGAAGTGCCAACTCAATGGGACACGCTGGAAGTCTTCCATGATTTGCAATCCCGTCGTTATCTCGCCATGGGTTTAGACAACCAAAGTGGTATGTATAACTTCGATGCCAAACTGACTGAAGCTAACTTTACCCCCGATGCATTGCGTCGCGAAGGTATCCGTTAATACGCCACAAATAAAGGGGCGCTCTGCGCCCCTCATTAGTTTAAGGAAGTTTGTATGTCGTTTCGCATCCTTCAGTGTGTTGCTGCATTAAGTTTCGGTGGCGCTTTTTTCCCTTCTACGTTATCTGCAACACCCTCTGAACCGATTTTTTCTCAAATTCAACCGCTTGCGGCTTCATCCCTGATTTTAGATATTGCCAATGTGGGCACAGGCTTAGTGGCTGTGGGTGAACGCGGTCATGTTCTGGTTTATGACGGCAGTTGGCATCAAGTGGCGACGCCCGTGAGCTCGCAGTTGACCAAAGTGTTTTTCCTTAATGACAAACTCGGCTGGGCCGTGGGCCATGATGCGACCATTTTACATACTCAGGATGGTGGCCAAACTTGGCAGCAGCAGATGCATTCGCCCGAGATTGAAAAGCCATTCCTCGATGTGGTTTTTTTAGATGAAAACAAGGGGTTAGCCATTGGGGCTTATGGCTTGTTTTATCGCACTAATGATGGTGGCGCACATTGGAGCGACGAGTTCCATGAGGAGCTGTTAGCCGAAGAAGATGTGTCCTATTTAGCGGAGTTGAAAGGCAGCGATCAATCAGCCTATGTGAGCGCACGCGCTTCATTATTGCCGCACTTTAATCGTATTTTAACCTTGACTGACGGACGTTTATTACTGGTCGGCGAGTTAGGTCTAGTGGCCGTTTCAAGCGATCAAGGCCAAACCTTTGCGCGTACCAGTTTTGATTACGATGGCTCTATGTTTAATGCCATTGAAACGAAAGATGCCGTGTATGTGATGGGCCTTCGCGGTCATATATTCAAAGCTGATGTGAGTTTAAGCCAGTGGAATGAAATCGAACTGCCAGTGCAATCTTCAATCAATGGGGCGATGTCAATGTCGGACGATGCGGTTTATCTCGTGGGAAATGCAGGGATAGTGATTAAGCTGAATGGGGATGATACCAGCAGTATTGTCACTCGTCGCCAAGGGGAAAACTTAGTCTCTATTGCGAAGGATAATCAAGGCAATATGTGGTTATCCGGCAGCCAAGGGCTGTTTATTCTTAAGCCATAAAATTTTAAAACTACAATAACAGGGCCGAGAAGATGTTAGAAAAACTGGTCAACGGATTTGAGTCATTTTTATTCCGCAATCGTGCGTGGGTCGTCGGCATTTTTGTGTTTTTGACGTTGTTTTTAGGCTTTCAAGCCAGTCAACTCAAAATGGATGCGGCCTTCATCAAAAACATTCCACTGCATCACAGTTATATGCAGACCTACCTGAAACACCAAAAAGATTTTGGTGGCGCCAACAGCATCATGGTGGCGGTGGAAGACACCAGCGGCAATATTTTTAATGCGAACTATTTTGATACCTTAAAAAATGTGCACGATCAGCTGTTTTTTATTCCTGGGGTTGATCGCGCGCAGGTGAAATCGATTTTTTCGCCTTCCACTCGTTTTACAGAAGTCGTTGAAGATGGTTTTGCTGGCGGGCCCGTTATTCCTGCGGATTTTTCGACCTCAGTATCTGGGCTCGAAACCGTGCGCGATAATATTGAAAAAGCGGGCATTGTTGGCCGATTAATTGCCAACGATTACAGTGCGGCCATGGTGTCGGCGCAGTTAATGGACTTTGATCCACAAACAGGTAAACCCTTAGATACCATTGCCTTTGCGGCGCAGCTCGAAAAAGAACTCAGGGGCAAGTTCGAAACCGACAAGGTTAAAATTCACATCATAGGTTTCGCCAAAATGGCCGGGGATGTGGCCGATGGTGCTAAGGGCGTATTGCTGTTCTTTGTGATCGCCATTTTGATCACCGCCGTCATGGTTTACCTCTTCTCTAAATCGATCATTCTGACCGTTTTACCCCTCGTCTGCAGTTTAACCGCTGTGGTCTGGCAGCTCGGTTTATTGACTGTGATAGGTTTTGGTCTTGATCCCATGTCAATTTTGGTGCCGTTTTTGGTATTTGCCATCGGGGTCAGCCACGGGGTGCAGATGATCAACGCGGTAAGGCGCCGCGTGATGGACGGACAAACCATCAAAGCGGCGGCGGCTTCGGCATTTCGTAGTTTATTAGTACCAGGCGGTGTCGCGTTATTGTCTGATACTGTTGGTTTTATTACCCTGTTGTCGATTGATATCGGGATTATTCGCGAGCTCGCGATTTCGGCATCACTCGGTGTGGGCGTGATCATTTTCACTAACCTTATCCTGTTGCCTTTGGTGATTTCTTTTACTGAAATCAAAGTCAATAAAACCGCTGAGCCGACGGCTGAAGAAGTTCGTACTGAAGCGATTTGGCGTTTCTTAGCACGTTTTGCGACGCCTAAATACGCTGTAGTGGTGATTATTGCCACTGTGGTGTTGTATTTTGCCGGTCTGCAACAAGCCAATCAGATGAAGATTGGTGACTTACAGGGCGGGGCGCCAGCGTTACACCAAGATTCGCGCTATAACCTCGATACCTTCTTCATCACAGATCATTTCTCCATCACTACCGACGTGATGACTGTGATTGTTGAGGCGGCGCCCGAGGCTTGTACTTACCACGATGTGCTGACTCAAATTGATGAGTTTGAATGGTTAGTGCGTAATACGCCTGGGGTGGAGTCGACTGTGAGTCTGGCGTCGGTTGCTAAAAAAGTGAACGCAGGCTTTAACGAAGGTAATCCAAGGTGGGAAGTGCTGCCGCGCACGACCGCGAGTTTAGTGCAGGCCATTGGCCAAATTCCGACGACCTCTGGTTTGTTAAATGGCGATTGTTCTGTCATGCCTGTGTATTTGTTTATGAAAGATCACAAGGCAGAAACCATAGAAACTGTGGTCGCTAAGGTGAAAGCCGTCGCCGCGAAGATGGATAACGACAAGCTGCAGTTTAAACTGGCATCGGGTCCTGTAGGCGTGATGGCCGCGACCAACGAAGCAGTAGCCGAAGCGCAATTACCTATGATGTTATACGTCTATGGTGCCGTGTTTGTACTGTGCCTAATCAGCTTTAAATCCTTAAAAGCGACTGTGGCGGTGATTATCCCGCTGTATGTGGTGTCGACATTGGCGCAAGCCTTGATGACGCAACTGGATATTGGCTTAGCAGTTAGTACCTTACCTGTTATTGCACTGGGTGTCGGTATCGGTGTGGATTACGGTATTTATATCCTATCGACCATGTCGTCTAAGCTCTCGAACGGTATGCCGGTGCAACAGGCATACTATGAGGCGTTGGTCGAACGGGGCAGTGCGGTGATCTTTACTGGCCTCACATTGGCGATTGGTGTCAGCACTTGGTTCTTCTCGGCACTTAAATTCCAAATGGACATGGGAATATTGTTAACATTCATGTTTGTGGTAAATATGCTCGGCGCCATAATTATCCTTCCTGCATTGGCCGCCGTTTTCTGGCGCCAACCTAAGTAGGGTCTACAAATGGGGAGCTTAGCTCCCCATTTGTTTTTGAATACTTAGTCTGCTTTATCGATTGTTTGGTCATTTGTCATTCATTGTTTACGCGAATACTGGATTTCAAGAGGATGTACCACTAAAATTTTCCTCGAAATACAGCGGTTTTAGTAATAAACTTCGCGCGATGATCCAGATCACATTAATTTATCTGAGATCGTTAAGCCGAAGCATCCAAATAATGAAAAAAGCGCTGCCATAGACGCTTAAGGAAACAGCAACATGGCCTTGAAAGATGCAATGCCTTCAGTACTACTTGAAAATGTAGTCAGTTTAATTCACGCTAAAGTCCCTAATTCACAAGCCAAGCAAGTTGAACAGTTCGCCACCTGCCTTTATGCCCACATGTCGAAAGACGATCTCAATGCGCGTAATGACAGTGATTTATACGGTGCGGTTCTCAGTTTATGGAACGCCCTGAACAAAACGCCAAAAGGTAACACTCACCTACGAGTGTTCAACCCTAGCCAGGCCAAACACGGCTGGCAATCTACCCACTCGATCATTGAAGTTATCCAACCTGACATGCCATTCTTGGTAGATTCAGTTGGTATGGCATTGAATCGTATGGGTATTACTGCTCACATGATGTTACACACTCCGCTGGCTATCGAGCGTTCAGATAGCGGTGTGACCAATGTCACTTATCTTAATCAGAGTCCAGAAAGCACTGAACATGTCGCCGTATTCTTGATTGAAATTGACCGCCAAAGCAGCACTGTCGATATCAAAGCATTAGAGCGCGAAATTCAGTCTGTGCTTGCCGATGTTGCTTCATCTGTCAATGACTGGGAAGCCATGTCTGCCAAGTTGGGTGAGATGATCAAGGAATTGCCAAAACGTCCGTTCCCGGGCGATAAGCAAGAGTTAGAAGAAGCGATTAACTTTCTGACTTACTTGAATAATCATCACTTTACGCTGTTAGGTTACCGCCAATACGATTTGAATCGTGTCGAAGGTGACGTTGAGTTAGTGCCTAATATCGCCTCTAGTTTAGGTTTGATGAACAAGCACACTAAAGCGCAACCTGAGCAAGGTTTGTTGCTATCTAGCTTCTCCGATAGCGCCCGCAAAGAAGCCTTAGATCACAGCTTGTTGATCCTCACTAAGAGCAGTGCCAAGAGCCGCGTACATCGCCCAGCTTATGTCGATTATATCGGCATCAAGCGTTTCGATAAGAAAGGCAATGTGGTTGGTGAAGATAGATTTATCGGTTTATATGCGTCAAATCTGTATAACCGCAGCCCACGTGAAATCCCACTGCTGAACGAAAAAGTCCAGCGTGTGTTAGATCGTTCAGGCTTAACCCCACGTTCACACGACTATAAAGCCCTGCTAAACATTCTAGAGAATTTACCTCGTGACGAGCTAATTCAAGCTAATGTTGATGATTTATCGCACATGGCCCATGGCGTGTTAGAAATGCAAGACAGAGACAAGCTGAAACTCTTTGTACGCAAAGATGGCTTTGGCCGTTTCTTATCCTGTTTAGTGTACGTTTCTAAGGATCGTTACAACACTAAACTCCGCCAAGATACTCAACGTATTTTGGCCCAGCATTTTAACAGCAAAGAAGATGTAGAGTTTACGACTTATTTCTCCGAGTCGACGCTAGCCCGCACTCACTACATAGTCAAAGTTGATAACAATAATATGGATGTAGATGTGGCTGCCATAGAGAACAACTTAATAGAAGCGGCACGTTCGTGGGAAGATAAGTTAAGCACTGCGCTTAACAGTGCACTCGGTGAAGAAGCTGGCACTCATCTGACAAAGCGTTATTTCAATGCGTTTGAGCAAAGCTATAAAGAAGATGTATTGCCAAGCTCTGCCGTCGTTGACATGCAACAGCTCGAAGCACTGGATGACGAACACAAGCTCGGCATGTTGTTCTATCAACCGCAGGAAGCTGCGCTGAACGACAACAAAGTGCGTTTAAAGCTATTCCATAAAGATGAGCCAATTCATCTTTCTGACGTGCTGCCAATGCTGGAAAACTTTGGTCTGCGCGTGATCAACGAGCGTCCATATGAAGTCACGACCTCAGACGGTTCTACCTTCTGGATCTTAGACTTCTTGATGACAGTTAAAGTCGTCAACACAGACAATATCGCTGATAGCCAAGACAGATTCCAAACTGCACTGTCACAAGTGTGGCAAAAGAAGTTAGAAGATGACGGTTTCAACCGCATTATTCTGGCGTCAGGCTTAACGGGCCGTGAAGTCTCGGTACTGCGCGCGTATGCCAAATACATGCGTCAAATCGATGCGACGTTCAGTCAGTCTTATATCGAAGAAACCTTCGGTCGTTACCCACAAATCGCTGATTTGTTGGTGAAGATGTTCATCCGTAAATTTAACCCTAAACTGAAAACCCGTACTCTGGGCAAGTTTATGGAACAGATCAATTTACGTTTAGACGAAGTGTCTAGCTTAGATGATGACCGTATTATTCGTCGTTATTTAGACTTGATTAACGCCACTCTGCGTACCAACTTCTACCAACAGGATGCTAAAGGCGAATCTAAGAGTTATATCTCGTTTAAATTCATGCCTTCACTGATCCCTGAAATGCCACGCCCACTGCCGAAATTCGAGATCTTCGTTTATTCACCACGGGTTGAAGGTGTGCATTTACGTTACGGTAAAGTGGCCCGTGGTGGTCTGCGTTGGTCAGATCGTCGTGAAGACTTCCGTACTGAAGTACTAGGTCTGGTAAAAGCACAGCAAGTGAAAAACACTGTGATCGTGCCTGTGGGTGCTAAAGGTGGCTTTGTTTGTAAACAATTGCCAACCGAAGGCGGCCGTGAAGCTTTCTTCACCGAAGGTCAAGAATGCTACCGCATCTTTATCCGTGCTTTGCTCGATATTACCGATAACATTTTGAACGGTGAAATCGTCCATCCATTGGATGTGGTTCGTCACGATGAAGATGACCCATATTTAGTAGTAGCAGCCGATAAAGGCACAGCGACATTCTCTGATATCGCGAACTCGATTTCTCTTGAATACAACTTCTGGCTCGGTGATGCATTCGCATCAGGTGGCAGTAACGGTTATGACCATAAGAAAATGGGTATCACGGCTAAAGGCGGCTGGGAATCTGTTAAGCGTCATTTCCGCGAAGTCGGTATTGATTGCCAAACCACAGACTTTACCTGTTTAGGTATAGGTGACATGGCGGGCGACGTATTCGGTAACGGTATGTTGTTGTCTAAGCACACTAAACTGGTTGCAGCCTTTAACCACATGCATATCTTTATCGATCCAAATCCGGATACGGCATTAAGTTATGATGAACGGGCGCGTTTATTCGCTCTGCCACGTTCAAGCTGGGAAGATTACAACAGCAAGTTGATTTCTAAAGGTGGCGGTATTTTCCTACGTTCATCTAAATCCATTCCATTATCGGCAGAAATTAAGCAAATGTTGGCCACAGAGAAAACCTCTATGACCCCAACTGAGCTGATGAAAGAACTGCTGAAAATGCCAGTTGATTTGATCTGGAACGGCGGTATCGGTACCTATGTGAAATCTGCACGCGAAACCCATGCTGAAGTCGGCGATCGTGCCAACGATGCATTGCGTGTCAACGGTGGCGAACTGCGCGCTAAGATAGTCGGCGAGGGCGGTAACTTAGGTTGTACTCAGTTAGGTCGTATCGAATATGCGTCTAACGGCGGCCGTATCAACACTGACTTCGTGGATAACGTTGGTGGTGTGGACTGTTCAGATAACGAAGTGAACATCAAGATTTTGCTGAACGCTATGGTAACTGAAGGTGAACTGACGTTGAAACAACGTAACCGTTTACTGGAAGAAATGACTGAAGAAGTCGGCCACATCGTACTGCAAGACTGTAAAGATCAAACGCGTACTATCTCTGTGACTCAAGTGCGTGGTGCTGAGCAGTTAAAAGAGCAGATCCGCTTTATCCAGTATCTGGAAAAAGAAGGCAAGTTAGACAGAGCCTTAGAGTTCTTACCGTCTGACGACGAATTGGCTGAGCGTTTAGCCAGTGGTCGTGCGTTAACACGTCCTGAGCTATCAGTACTGGTTGCCTATGCGAAGATGGTGCTGAAAGAGCAATTAGTGACCCCAGAAATCACTGAAGATACGCTGTTAAGCCAATTGCTTATCGCCTATTTCCCGAAAAAACTTCAGGAAAAATACAGCGACAAAATGGCAACCCATCCACTGCGTGGCGAAATCATTGCGACCTCACTCGCCAATGAACTCGTTAACGACATGGGCTTGAATTTTGTTCAACGTATGCAAGATGAGACAGGTGCCTCAGTTGCTGATGCGGCAATTTGCTACACTATGGCCCGCGAAGTATTTGGTTTAGCTGAATTAACTAAATCGATCACTGACTTAAACGGCATAGTTCCTGCTGTGGTTCAAGGTGAAATGCTGCATCAGTTACGCCGCAATATGCGTCGTGCTAGCCGCTGGTTCCTCCGTCACCGTAACCGCACTGGTAGCATCGAACAAACCGTTGCCTTCTTCAAACCCGTATTTGAACAAATTAAAGACAATGTTCATTTATATCTGGTCGAAGAAGAAGCTAAGGGTATCCAATCTGAGATCAATGCTTTGGTCAAAGAAAACGTACCACAAGCTGTGGCAACCATTGTGGCTAACATGAGCACCTTGTTCTCTGCCTTAGACATTGCCCAAATTGCCCAAACAGAAGATAAGACAGTTGCGCTAGTGGCTGAAACTTACTTCAAACTCGGCGCCCGCGTTGAGCTGCACTGGTTCTTAGAACAGATCAGCGCTCAACCTGTGGCTAACCATTGGCAAGCACTGGCTCGTGCCGCCTTTAGGGAAGAGTTGGATTGGCAACAACGTGCATTAAGTTCAGTGGTACTAAGAACCTGCAGTGCAACCTGTGATGCCGAAAGCGTGATTTCTCAATGGATTGAGATCAATCAAGGCTTATTGGAAAGATGGTTCCACATGCTAGCTGACTTCAAAACGTCGCAAAGCCATGAGTTTGCTAAGTTCTCTGTCGCCCTACGTGAACTTAACCTTCTGATCCTTCACTGCGAAGGCCAAAAGTAAACTTATTATAACAATCAGAAGCCCTGGCGATCGCCGGGGCTTTTTTTAGGTCGAGGAAAGTACATGTTTTATAAAATCGCACAGAAAGTCATGTTTCAGATGGATCCTGAGCGAGCTCACCATCTTGCTATAGGCAGTCTAAAAATGACCGCCAATAGCCCGTTAACGTGCCTGTATGGACAAACGATTACACCGGCTCCCGTGAGCGTTATGGGACTGACTTTTCCTAACCCAGTGGGACTCGCTGCGGGTATGGACAAGGACGGCGAATCGATTGATGCCTTTCATGCGATGGGATTTGGTCATGTTGAAGTGGGCACTGTGACCCCAAGACCACAACCCGGTAATGATTTACCCCGTCTATTTAGATTAAAGCCTGCCAAAGGCATTATTAATCGCATGGGGTTTAATAATAAAGGTGTCGATAATCTGGTCAAAAATTTGATCGCTAAAAAGACCGACATTATGGTTGGCGTCAATATTGGTAAAAATAAAGACACCCCAGTAGAACAAGGTAAAGACGATTATTTGATCTGCATGGACAAAGTTTATCTCCATGCGGCTTATATTGCGGTGAATATTTCATCACCCAATACCCCAGGATTGCGATCGCTACAATATGGCGATCTATTAGATGAATTATTAAGCGCAATTAAAACTAAGCAACTTGAACTGGCCGAAAAGCATAAAAAATACGTGCCCATCGCGCTTAAAATTGCTCCAGATTTAACCATCGAAGAAATTGAAAATATCGCGCAAGCTTTGATTAAAAACAAATTTGATGGCGCAATTGCGACTAATACTACTTTAACGCGTGATGGTGTTAGCGGTCTTGCCAACGCCAATGAAAGCGGCGGCTTAAGCGGTAAACCGTTGACAGAGCTGTCTACCAAAGTGATCAAACAGTTAGCGATATGTTTGAAAGGGCAGATCCCGATCATCGGTGTGGGCGGCATCAATAGTGCCGAAGATGCCTTGGCTAAATTTGATGCGGGCGCCACTATGGTGCAGATTTATTCGGGTTTTATTTATCAAGGTCCGAAGTTAATTAAAGAAATTGTGAATGCATACCGCTTAAAATAATGATCTTAAGATCAATATAACGATCTAAAATAAGATCTTATTCTTTAACAGCGATCTAAAAGGATCCCTAGATCGCTGTTAAGATCCTATATTAGATCGACTAAGTAACTGTTAAATAATTTGTATTTTATTATTTTTATTTTGATATTGGATAAAATATCTACTACTATGTCCCAGTGTTCAAATATTGGGTCACCGTTATGTTATTAATGCCACAAAAAGATTGGCAATGGAAATATAACGATTCGTATGGTGTTTTAGGCGTATCGTTAGGTTCCGAGATAGAATTTCTGACGTCTTATAAAGCAAAATTACTCATTCCAGATGCCTTATCAAGCATGGAATTTAATATTACGCACGCCAAATTCTATATGAGCTTACTCGATAGATTACCTAAAACCCTGTCTTTGTCCGATGCTGCAATTGTTCAAATTGCCCTCAATGCCACCGCAGCCCATTTTATGCTGACACCGCAAATGCCAAAATCATGGTTTTTTGATACCAGTGATGTCTGTGTTTATAGCGATGTGGGTAAAGTCTTTGAGCTTAAATGCCAAAAGCAAAGAGTGCTCGCCCTCGTGGTTGAAAATACCCTACAGTCCGCGCTAGTGATGTTATTGTCACCTGAATGTGTTTTGTCGGGTGCGAAAACTATGGTGCAGTTTGAAACCATCAAAGTGATGCATAATCGCTTACACCCACTGCGCGCGCAGCGCCATGTGGTTGCGGCATAACGTGGTTGTAGATCAATAGTCATTATTGGTTTTTGATATCTACCATTAGGCATACATCACGATTGCTTTTGATATTAACCACTTGCTGATAATTTGCTCAAATCCCCATGGCGTTAGTGCGCTATACGTACTCTTTTCTGCTAAGAAAGCCTTTTCCTAAAATTAGTCACGTGAATCTTCGACACCTTTCTATTTAATGCTATCCA
The DNA here is from genome assembly GCF_031932105.1 of Shewanella sp. SP1S1-7. Taxonomy (NCBI): domain Bacteria; kingdom Pseudomonadati; phylum Pseudomonadota; class Gammaproteobacteria; order Alteromonadales; family Shewanellaceae; genus Shewanella; species Shewanella sp. SP1S1-7. Next base: position 1,906 of record NZ_JAUOEU010000032.1, on the reverse strand, counting down.
ATGATAATTCGTAAGTCTTATTACTCTTTATTGGCTCTGCTTTTAGTATCAAACTCACTACGCAGTCTGGTTTGCCATGGTATTGACTCATCGACTCGCAGCGAGTCCATCCTTGGATGCTCGACCGCCCCGTCCATGGGGCGGACGGTCGTCTCGCTAATCACCATGGCGCACCTTTCGGCATTTGCGTAGTCTGTTGATTTAAAGACAGGAGTTCTCATTTTACGCGGACTTGAACTGGTTATCTCGGTGTTGTTCGTGTAGCGCTAAGCAAGAAAGTTGTGGGTGTCCGGGATTTTCAATTCAAAAGATTAGAGCTTACATTTGAAGATATTTTGCCCTGATTTTTTGATGTTGTTTGTGTATTTCTAAAAGAAAAAAAGAATTTTGGATGGTCGGTCTTTTTGGTCTGGTTTGCCATGGTGTTCACTTGACGACTCGCAGCCAGTCCGTCCTTGGATGCTCGACCGCCCCGTCTGATGTGAAAGGATTTACAAATGCCGCGATGGCATGGATGCCAAAAAGCGGCCCTGGGCGGACGGTCGTCTCGCCAATCACCATGGCGCACCTTTGAGCATTTGCGTAGTCTAGAGGTTCAAGAGGGAGGAGTTTTTATTGAACTATGGTTGGCAGTGTTTTCTATATTGTTTGCGCAGCGCTAAAAGAGTTGTGGTGTCCGGTTTTTTACCGCCCTTAATACTGATTTTTTATACAGTATTATCTGGTTTGTGTAGTTTTCAAGGACTAGATTGAAAATATTTGTGCGCGTTTACATAAGAGCTTCATATATATAGCATTTATAATCGATAACTTATTTTTTGACAGCTTGAGATAATAGGTTTGGAAAACGCGCATGCGCGTTTTTCCTGGTGGTATATCTAAACAAAAGCTGGTAAGTTCCTTTTATTACAGGTAGTTAACCATGCGCGTTTTTACTGGTCTAATGAGGTAAACGCGCATGCGAACTATACAAAGGTTAGATAACTATGGAAAGTACCGCTTTGGAGTTCAGGGAATCGTGCTTAGAAATTTTAAATTTCTTGTCTTCCCCTTCAGAACAGAAAATATTTGCGTCAAAGGTTGATTACATCGACTATAAAAGCGAATTTGTTTGTTGGTGGTTTGATGATTTAGTTATGGAATCCTTACCTCAAGGTCCCGGTTTAATATCTGAAAGTTTCACTCCGGATGAAAAGTTAATCCTCTGGGAGTTTACAAAACTTTTTGAGCAAAATATTGATAGCGAAAATCAATCTATTGATGAGTTATTAAAAGACTCTCAGTGGAAAATGATAATGGTAGCTGCTCAAGAAACACTGGCTAAAATTGGGTAACGTCACCTAATAAGGCCATTAAAACGCGGACACAAAACAGCTGGCTTGTGCTCCTTCGTCGCCAATTATAGCCAGCCATTTTGTGCCGTTTATGGCGGCGTTATGAGTGAGTGCATTTAGACCAATGGGGGCTTTAGGTGGGGGAGTGACGCTCCCTGTGTTGCTTGTTGGCTCTGTAGCCTTTCTGTTAGTTTTGTTGCGTTACGTAAGTATTAGATTGATTCCTATGGGTCAAGACAACATTAAGGAGGTGTCTATGGGTAAAACATTAAAAGCTCGTTCTCGTGTGTTTCTAAGCTCGGTTTTTGAGAGTCTGTGGGCTACTGGGGTCGGGGGCATTGTTGGACACCTATTGCTCTAAATGCATTTATAACTTTAAAAATACTAGGCGGATTATATGAAAGAAATATTAGGTATGAAATTCATCCGCATGGCGAAGAATATTTGACCGGGAAAATTTAATGAGACACCCATTGTTAAATTTGGTTACCCAGTTTACGCCGGGGTCGATGAGATTAAGCACAGTCATGGAAGTGACCGTCCGTGACAGGGATGTCACGGTCGAGCATACA
>NZ_JAUOEU010000031.1:0-59508 GCF_031932105.1 Shewanella sp. SP1S1-7 | reverse complement strand
AACAAGACATAGGCGAAAGTTAATTAGAAAATATATTGATGACATCTACCATGAATATCCATCTGAAAAACGTTCTAAATTAAAAAGGTTAAATTAGCTAAATAGCCACATAACAAGCTAAGTCAACGGGACAATTTAAGCTGGAGTCTGGCACTTCGTTTCTTATTTATGCCAGATTAAAAGTAATGGACGTTCTCAGCCCGAAAATGGCACAAAACACGCGTTCGCCCTAACTCTCAATTGTCCCAAAGTATTTGTGTTGTCACATGTTGTTAGAGCCTCATCAAATATGATCTATGGACTTAATTCGTACACAAGTTTGATTCAGTATGAAAAGCGAACCCTTTCGGGTTCGCAAGTAAGTGGCTAACGCTTAGCATTACTGCTGAATGTTAGCTTAAGCTTCGGCTTCAATAATCTGCTCAGCCCAGAATTGTTCGGCAGCGTCAAAATAGAGGCTCGGTGGTAACCCGAATATCTGTTGAAACTCCGCGGTAAACAACTCGCAAAAGGCAGAAATATCATCTTTATACATCAACAATAGCATCATCATTTCTAAGCCCATTAAATACTGAGTATCAAACTCAGCATGTTCCTCAAGAAGTGATTTACTGATGCTAATGCCTAAGTGTTGTCCTTTGATGTCGCGATGAAGATAGATATATCGAGTGAATTGTAAGGCTCTAGGATCGTTATCATTTTCGTCAATGTCAGCGAGTAACAAGACGGTACTATGATCATCCCAAGGGCTTTTTGATTTACGTTGATATACGCGAATAAACGGTGACTGACTCATTATTAACTCCTCGTTATTGTCCTTATCAATAACTAGAATTTGGCACCGGAAATTCTGTCGGTTCAGGGGTTAAGTTTAACGTTTTAAGTAAGAATCCCTTCTTAGCCTTTTGCTGGTAACTAATCTTTCCCTCATTCTGCTAGTTTGCATTTTTCGACAAACATGTACCTAGGGTACTAAGTAATTGCAATTTATAAACTCTGCTTCTATAGTTGGTTTAATTTATTCTATATTTTGGTACTTATGGTGCAACTATGTCATCAAAAATAAACTGGCTTATTAATCATACGAGTCCTGGTGCGGTAGTGCTTCAGTCGTGGTTGACACAAAATGAGATCAGCTCATCTTTGGTGAGAAAATATGTGCAGAGTGGTTGGTTGTACAAGATAAGTGCGGGGGTTTACGTTCGTCCTGAGTCAACTGGTAAGTTACAGCCTCATTGGGTTGAAGCGCTCAAGGCTGTGAATGAGCAGCTAAAGCTTCCTGTTCACCTTGCGGGAGTCAGTAGCCTAACGCATCAAGGGCTTAGTCATTATCTTCAACTAAGCAGCGAGCAAGTTTGGGTTGGCTGTCAAAGTAAGCAGGCTTTACCAAAGTGGTTCCGCGAATTGGAGGAGCAAAATTGGCTTTTCTATACCAGTAGCAAGCTGACTCAAACGTTGGAAAAAGACTTTATTACTATAGGGGTGAACAATAGGGAAGTTAAGGCAAGTTGTGCGGAGCTTGCAGCCTATGAGGTCGTCAATGCCATTGGCAAACATATCAGTTTTGAGCATGCCGCGGAGCTGTTTCAAGGGTTAGTGAATCTCAGCCCACGTAAAATACAGTCAATACTGAATCGAAGTGAAGCCGTACAAGCTAATCGCGTATTTCTCTTTTTAGGCCACTACTATCAACACCAGTGGAGCAAAAGGCTAGATGTGCAGCAAATCACGCTAGGCGCGGGAAAGCGTCAGGTGGTGGCTCATGGCCGTTACGATGGACGGTATCAAATAACAGTGCCTGCATCGTTTATTAAGACAGAAGAAAATCAATATGAATAAGTCATCGATATACTACCAGCAAGTGACCTTGCTTATTCGGATGCTGCCGCTCGTCGCCCAAGAGAAGGTATTTGCCCTAAAGGGCGGTACGGCTATCAACCTATTTGTACGCAACTTCCCACGCTTATCGGTTGATATCGATTTGGCTTATCTTCCTTTGGAGCCAAGGGAACAAGCGCTACAAAGTGTGAAGGAAGCGCTTGGTCGTTTGACTGCGAAGATCAATCTACAACCGAACCTTAGTGCAGTATTTCAAGACAATAAATATGATGAGCTCAGGGTTGTCGTGACAAGTGATAGGGTGACAATAAAAATTGAAGTCTCTCCTGTTGCGAGAGGTACGCTACACAAAGCGGTATTAATGCCAGTCGTTGAGTTAGTTGAAGAAGAATTTGGGTATGCAGAGATACCGGTTGTAAGCCTGCCTGATCTATACGGTGGTAAGTTATGTGCAGCGATGGATAGGCAGCACCCAAGGGATCTTTTCGATGTGAAAATGCTGCTGTCGGAAGAGGGGATCAGTCGAGAGATTTTAGTCGGCTTTCTCACTTATACACTTAGCCATCCAAGACCCATTAATGAAGTGATGTCTCCACGTTGGAAACCGCTTGATGAAAGCTTTCAAACTGAATTCAATGGAATGACGACAAAGCCGATTAAACTCGATGAGCTGATTTTAACTCGCTCAGAAATGCTCACAGCGTTGCAGCATCACTTTACTGCAAAAGATAGAGACTTTTTATTATCCTTTAAACAGGGTCAGCCTGATTGGTCATTGTTTGATGAACCGAGCGTTGCGGCACTACCTGCGGTGAGATGGAAGCTATTGAATATCCAAAACCTAGCGAAAAATAAATCCAAGCATCAAGAACAACTGATTAAACTGGCTGATGTATTGGAGACGTGGGTTGCAGGTCGGATATTGTAATGTGCAGTGTATTGTCGATTTTATCTGATAGTTCGCTGTTTGTGGGCGTTGGCGACTTAGATTGAGCTAAGGCTATAAGCAAATAAAAAAAGCGAACCGTGAGGTTCGCTAGTAGGTGATTATTGAGGCGCGTTAGATTGCACTTCAATAATCTGCTTTTCCCAATATTGTTCCGCGGCTTCAAAGTAGACTGTCGGGTGATACCCTAAGACATACTCAAACTCTGCGGCAAATAATTGGCAAAAATTTGTTATATCATCAACATACATGAGCAAAAGCTGCATCATTTCTAAGTCGTTTAAAAACTGAGAGCTAAACTCAGGGTGCTCCTCAAAAATAGATTGGCTAATACTCACACCTAGAACATGTCCATCTATATTTAGGTGAAGATAAATGTAGCGTGTAAACAGCAGCTCTATTGAGGTTTGGTCGTTCAGTTTAATATCTGCAAGTAACACGACTTTGCAGTGTTCATGCCAAGGACTAAATGTTTTAAGCTGATTTACATGAATAAAAGTTGAGTGTTCCATTTGTTACTCCTATTGGTTTGGCCTTTCAACTTTTACTTAGGTCTGCACCATGGAACTTAGCCCTGTTTGCATAAATTGCTCAGCAAATGAAATTGCGAGTTCAATCTGAACGACGGACATTTTTTCACGCACTAAGCGTTGTTTAAGCATGTGCAGGAGTATTTCTTGCTCAACGTTGTCCTCGTAAGAAAAGGTGTTGCTATCAGGCATCTCTTTTTTAATTACATAGGTCATCAATTCGAAGACCATCAGCAGATTGTGGGCTTGTTGTTCAAACGCAGTCGATTGCATCATCGTGGTTTCTCGCTTTGCAGGAAAGTATGTCCTGAATAACTAGAAACATGGTGTGATAAATTGTCGTATTTGGGGATTCAATGGTTCAGTTTTGTGCAAAACATCTGTGTGAATTTAAAATTTTTTTCTGAGTGTTAAGAAGATCCCGAGTGGGATCTCTTTGGGAACTTTTTGGGATCCAAACAGGTTCTTATAGACCCTCACAGACCCTCCGAAAGCCACATAAATGGCGCTAATACGGTACTTTAGAGGGTTCGACTCCCTCTCTCGCCAAATTAAAGCAAAGGGAATCAGTATTTTACTGATTCCCTTTGTTGCTTTGGGACCTATTTTGGACCATTTCAGGGTGTTCTAGTCCGTTATTATCCTCACTAAAATCCATCATTTCAGAGATACGATTAGCCATTCTTTGTGAGTCCTTAGGTATCCATTTGCAATAATGTTTTTTAATCATTGTGATATCGCTATGGCCTAATGGTCTTGTAAGCCATCTAAGTGTTATCTAGTTTAAAGATACTACTGCTTTTAAATAGAGCAAGTGATTGATTTCTCTACTTAATCAAAGCTATTAAGGCTTTGCCGACTTCATGAGTTTTTGAAATGAGAGGCAGGCTAAATGATCAGACTGTGGGCAATTCGCGACATGGTTAAGACTATCTCGTATTGCTTTCAGTTGCTTAATTTTTACATCAATATCAGAGGCTTTTTGCGCCAGTAAAGTGCGGTCAATGGCCAATTCATCGGATTCATTAAACATCGTCGTTATTTCGTTTAATGATAAGCCTGCAATACGACCAAGTGTGATGATATTCAATTTATTAATGATCTTAGGGGCATATTGGCGTCTAAGTCCTTTTCTGCCAATGGATTGAATAAGTCCAATTTTTTCATAATATCTCAGTGTTGAAGGAGCTAATCCCGATTCGTGTGAAACATCTGCAATATCCATAAAATGCACTCTTGACCTAAAGTTGACTTCAAGTTGTACCATACCTGAACTATATCAATCTCAGGAACAAATACAAAGTGGAGTACCAAATGGCGATTTGGCTACAGGTGATGTTAGTAGGCACAGGTGCCACATTAGTGATGGATGTATGGTCATGGTGGCAAAGAAATGTACTTCGTATGCCAACGCTTGACTATGCATTTGTGGGACGTTGGTTTATTTTCATTTACAGAGGCCAGCTGGTTCATCGACCTATTATGGTGACTCCATCAGTGAGAGGAGAAGCTTCTATAGGTTGGTTTCTGCATTATTTGAGCGGTATTATTTTCGCTTTGGTTCATGTAATGATTTTCGGGGATATGTGGTTATCTGAGCCAACGTTAATACCTGCGCTAGTTACTGGTATTGTGACCCTAGTGTTCCCTTTCTGTCTCATTCAACCTTGTTTGGGATTCGGGTTTGCGGCAAGTAAAACGCCTTCGCCATGGAAAGCACGCGGGTTAAATTTGTTGACCCATAGCGTTTATGGGGCAGGCTTATTTATTACAGCCTTAAGCCTTAATTATTTATTCTAATTGCTCACATCGTCTTATTTTAGGTTATGCAATAGACTCCAATTTAAATGGGTAAACTGATTTTGGTTATTTTGATAACCCTATAATGCTTGCTTACTGAGTTTCAACATCAATTTGAGTGAGAACAGTGGGTGCAGTGTATTCCATTTCCTTGGGGCAAATGCTCAATTGCAAACGGTTCAGTTTCATTTAATACAGTTAGTTAACCATGTGCGTATTGCTGGCCTATTAGCATAAATACGCTTGTGTACTCGTTAATGGTTTCGATCCGATGGAGAGTTTAACATTATGAAATTGATGGTTGTTGGAGCGGGTAGAGGTCTTGGCCGCGCTTTTGTTGAGGGATTATGTACTGCGGGTGACACTGTTATTGGTGTTTCACGCAGCCAACCCAGCGATCTCAATTTACCCGCCTGCGTTGAGGTCGAATGGATTAATGTAGACATGAGTTCGCCATTAGAAGCCGTTCGATTGATTGAGCAGCAAACTCCGGCGCAACTGGATGTACTCATTTATAATCTTGGAGTATGGGAACCTTCAGCCTTCACCGACGAGTACAGCTTCCTTGACGATGAGGATCAAAGTATTGTCGATATGGTAAATATTAATATCACGGGCACAATTATTCTGCTTAAGCGCTTGATCCCTAAATTACTCAACTCTGCTAAACCTCAGTTAATCCTTACGGGCTCAACATCTGGACTACGCCAAAGCGGGCGTCCAGAAGTGACGTTTAATGCGTCAAAATTTGCTCTTACCGGTATTAGTGACGCATTGCGAGAGGGTTTTAGAGAAGAGGGTCTGGCTGTAACTTGCTTGCAGCTGGGTTATCTCAATACGGAGGATACGCTTGTAACATCCATTGACGAAGCTGCTCAGCGAGGTGATGGCACCCTTGTGCCAGTGCACGATGTTGTCAACCTTGTTCGAACTCTCCTGAGCTTGTCAGATGCATCTTATGTGCGTGAACTGTTACTTCCGGCGATTCGTGATGAAAGATTTTAAGTCTTGTTAAACAGTATTGAGCCAGCTGCGTTACATGCGCTGGCTCATGCTTTATGTCCGCTTTACCAAGTAACCATACCTTAGTTTAAGTACAGCCTCTTCCTTTCTGCAAATCCAACAAATCTCCCGTTTCAAACTTGACAATAAGTCAATTGTAAACAATTTTTTAACTTAGCATGTTTTCAGAAGGTAACTTTTCTTCTACCAGAATAGAATTAGTTTCACTGTAAAAATGTAGGTATATCTTATCTTTCACGGAGCTAATAGGATTTCAATAAGCATCTGGTTTTAATTGAATTATCTAGGCTCAAGGTATCGTGATAACACGCTGTCATGAAAAGGATTTTCAATGAAAGACGTTCATCATTATCCATATCAGTCGCTTCAGATCTGTTCTGTAGACCAGCGGGAGCGCTCAAAAAAACAAACTAAAATCGCATTATGCACACCCATTTATCTGGACTTGGCAGAGGCTAAGTCCTGCACGCGACTTGTACCTTGATATCGGCGCTAGGTATGCAGAGATGCTGCTGAGTACTTATGTTTTTCGTTGTCAAAGTAAGGTTAAAGCAAGCTAAACCGCGATTTTTTGCATCGAACGAGTCCGTGATGAAGTCATCACACTGTTATATAGCAGAGTTCGGCTGGCTTGTGCACCTTAGGCAAACAACAGAGGATTAATCGTTTCTATAGCATTAATGATGGTGAGTGATAAGTTTCAACAACAAGGAGAGTTAATTTCATGTATATCAAATACTTTAGTTATAGCGCGTTGTTCTTGTGTATGAGTGCGACCGTGCAAGCGGAATCGCCAGCCGTTACCAAAGCCGCCGCAAGTTTACCAACCTTAAGCCCGGTTATACCATTGGAAATCGCTGCAAAACCGCCTTTCTCTCTTGAGAGTTTGCAACATGATTTTGATGATTTTTCTTGGCAATCCTTTATCGCACTGAATTGGCCTGCCAATGCCGATGGTACACCCAATACCATGTCCACCATTGGGCAAAAAACGAACCAGCCAGTCGTGTGGCTCCATTGGAAGGAAAGCCGGGAGATTTTTTTACCCGATGGCGTAAAACCACCTGGATGGGATCAGTCCAATAATGTGCCGGATGTTTGCAAAAGTATTGATCCCAAGTCCATTCCTCAAGGGACTATTTATTTAACGCAAGTAGGTAAAACCCCGAATGTGTTGGATGAAAGTGGTGAGCCTTTTACAACGGGTCCATTGATTGATCAAAACGGGCTTTATACCCGTTATGAAATATTAACCAATGAAACCATGTTCAATTTTATTTTGGACAATAACCTCTACAGTAAAAAAGGCCAGAAACAGTTTAATGCCGATGTTGATTTTACCGCGAGCGACAGTAAAACCGGGCAGGTAGGTTCTATCATGCTTAAGGCCTCATGGATAAAAATGGGCGGCAAGTTTGATGCGACAAATTACTATACGACTTACGCGCTAGTTTATAACAATCCAGAAGAGCAACACGGGGTCAAGCCCGCGTGTGCGCTTGAACAAGTCGGTTTAGTCGGGTTTCACATTGCCCACAAAACCACAGGCGAACCACAATGGATTTGGTCTACTTTTGAGCATGTCGCTAACGCGCCAACCCAAGGAGAGTCAGCATCATTGTCGGCATATAATTTTTACGATGCTAAATGTACTGACTGCAAAGTCAATGAACCCCCAGCACGCCCGTGGGATCCGGCAAACCCGCACACTAAACCAACTCAAGTGGAACGCGTCATTCCTATTACTGCCGACGCTAAAGCCTTAAATGCCAGTTATCACGCTGCACTCGACGCTGTGGTGCCGGGATCGGTATGGATGAATTACGAATTGGTCAGTACGCAATGGCCTACCGATGCTAAAAATCCCACCGATCCAACGGGCGTGCCTGCTCCCTCATTTTTAGCGAACACTACGCTCGAAACTTATATACAGGGTTCGGTAAAGCAAACATCAAGCAGCTGTATGGCTTGTCACAATAATGCGGCAACCACTAACGGTAATTTTGCTGATTTCACTTACTTGCTGCAACGCGCGCAATAATTTATGAAAGGAACTCATCATGACTGATATTACAGGCGCGACTGCCGACACTATGAATAATTTTATTGGTTTGAGCGCGGTATTAACCGGCTTTGCAACCAGTATTATTGCCCCGACGTTGGATCCCGTGGATATTAAATCCGAATACTTACCTGTGTTTACGCAAAAAATAACCGAAGAGTCGAAGGACCCAACCTTAGTGACTACTATTCTGCAAAAATATGCGGCGTTAAAAGCGCAGCAATTATCAGATCAACAAATTGGAACGCAAATGCTGGCACCAGACAACGGGACGAATTTTGTGTTGGCCTGTCGTAAATTGATTTTTATGTGGTACTCAGGTGCATGGCCAACCATTATTCCCGCGACGGATAAAGATCCGGAGACCACAGTTAGCGATATGATTTCGGCAAAAAGTTATACCACGGGTCTAGTCTGGCAAGTTATGCAGGCGCATCCGATGGGTGATTCAAATTATCGTTACGGCTATTGGGCAAAACCACCCGCAGCACTGTCGGCATATACGGGTCATCAAGGAGGTGCAGTATGAGCGCTCAAACCAATTACGATGTCATTATTGTGGGCTCTGGTATTGCGGGCTCTATCATGGCTTATCAACTGGGGATGGCGGGGAAAAAAGTATTAATCCTCGAAGCAGGGCAGGAAGTGCCTGTTGATCGCAGTGGTTACATGGAAACCTTTTTTAAAGCCAATGCCAAAACACCTGAATCACCTTATCCTCCTACTACGCAAAATCCAGCGGCATCGACGGCGGATAATCCACTCGGGCTGCCTGATCCTGCGAAGGAAAATGTGCCGCGTTATACCGTGTTGCAAATTGGCGCATGGCGCAATCCAAAGCAATGTTATTTCGACTACACACCGCAGCCTGAGCATTTGAAACCAGACAGTCCTGAAGCAAAGTTTGCTTTTGCCAGTTCTTATGAGCGCATTGGTGGCGGCACAACTTGGCACTGGCTAGGAACCAGTTTGCATCTATTGCCCAATGATTTTGAATTGCAAACCCAGTATAAGCAGGGCGTGGATTGGCCCGGTGGAAAACAATTTTATCAGGCGCTGGTTCCTTACTATGAACAGGCGACCAATGAGATTGGCGTCGCCGGTGACAAAGAGGCGATGGATCAGCTTTATCGAGGATTTAATGTTTCACCGGATGGCGTTTATGGGGCAAATTACGATTATCCCATGCCTGGTATTGTTTCATCTTTAGTCGATCAACAATACGAACAAGCGGTGAGCGATATGGTGTACGACAAGATTCAATTGTCAGTTACGCCAACCCCTCAGGGGCGTAATTCATTACCGGGTGAACGCCGTCAATGTGCGGGTAACACAAATTGTATTCCTATTTGCCCTATCCAAGCCAAATACGATGCCACTGTGACGCTCGGGCGAGCATTGCAAACCGGCAATATTGATGTGTTTTATCGTCACGTCGCGACAAATGTTCAAGTGGATGAAAACACAAAAGATGTTGTTGGTATCGACTATGTGACCTATCAAACTCACGGAGGGATAGCGACGGGCGGCGGTACTGTTACGGCTAAAAAATATGTGATTGCCGCTCACGCGATTGAGACGCCAAAATTATTGCTCATGTCTAAGCGTAATAAAGCCTGTCCGAACGGTGTTGCCAACCATAGCGATCAAGTTGGGCGTAATTTGATGGATCACATCATGTATTTGGCCTGGGGATTGGCGAAAGATCCTGTCTATGGTTTTCGAGGACCTCTATCTACTGCGGGCATTGAAAGTTTACGCGATGGCGCCTTTCGTAAAGATCGTGCCGCCTATCGTATTGAAATCGGCAATGAGGGTTGGCAGTGGGCCGCTAATGATCCATTCACTACCTTAGCCGACTTTATATTTGGTCAAAATAATTCGCAATTAAATGGGGATTCTGTCAACCAACAGGGTATTCCATTGCGCTTTGACCCGGCAATGCCCGCAAATAGCAGCTTATTTGGCGCCTCGTTGGTGAATACCTTAAATGGTATTTACACTCGGCAAATTCGTATGGGCTATCTAATTGAGCAATTGCCTGATCCGGAAAACCGTGTCGAGTTGTCGGAGACGCTGAAAGATAATTTAGGTTTACCGCGCCCCAAATTAACCTATCGAGTCCGTGAAGATTATGTGCGCAACGCATTTGTCTCGGCTAAAGATATTTCCACCAAACTCTTTGATGCCCTTGGTGCGCGCGAATATACCAAGGCTCCGCCTGCGCCGGTTTTCTATGGTGATAAGCGTGAGGTGACGTCGAATAATTTTGAATATCAGGGCAACAATTTTACGTTTTACGGTGCTGGACATATTGTGGGGACGTATCGAATGGGGGACTGCAGAGATACATCTGTGGTGAATCCTCGCCAGCAATCTTGGGATCATAGCAATCTGTTTTTAGTCGGTAGCGGCGTGTTTCCAACGGTTGCGACGGGAAATCCCACCCTCACTTTGGTAGCGTTGGCATTTCAGGCAGCAGATCATGTGTTAGCAGATCTCAAAGCAAGTTAATGCCATTTTATTTTTTAAAGCCTTTAACCGGCTTTTAATTTGCCTGTAAAGAACCGCGTGCTAAATCGGCGCGGTTTTTCAATATCACTCTGTTATCGGAGTATCACGATGAAACATAGTATTTTATTACTGCTGATATCCTGTTTTCTCAGCGCATGCAGTGCTCATTCAACAACACCTGACCCGCTCAGCTTGTACCGCGAGTTGACCCGCGATAAATCGCAATTAGATGTGCGTATTGGGGCGGCGAATCAATACAGCGCTTCCGAGAAAATCTGTTTAGATGCGCAATGCGATGCAGATGGCAATAACTGCAAGCCCATCACTGTGCCCGCACCCAGCCCGTTGATGACCAATAGCGATGACCAAAACTACTATCAGCTCACGCAGGATAGTGCTGGTTTTTCTCACTATGGAGCCCAATCCCAGTATGCCACTGATATTGAAACCTTGCGCAAACGGTTAGATGATCTGATGTGGTCCTTTAAAAAAAGCGGCTTAATCGATGCACTCAAACAGCAGAAAAAAACGCCAGCATTGATGTTTGATATTGATAATACACTGGAATTTAGCGCTGCAATTGATTCCGAACCAACGGGCAAGGGGCCAGCAATTCAGGGCGTGGTTGATTTTGCTAAACAATGGTGTTTTAAAGACGGTGTTGATTGTTATTTTGTCACGGCCCGTAATTGTGAAAACCAAAGTGCTAAACCCACTCAGTATTGGCTTGAAAATAACATGGGCCTTGATGCCAAGGTCGTAGATAGGTTCACCTATTTTTCACGCAACACCAAACAGCTGGTGTGCAGTAATTTACCCACACCAGCACCCAATGTTGCATATAAAGATATTGTGCGCGAGGCGCTGGAAACTGAGCGAAAGGTATTTTGGTTAATGAGTATCGGCGACCAACTAACCGACTCTTTGGGTGAACACAGTGGTTTAAAGGTGCGGGTTCCGAATCAGTTCTTCCATGCTGACATTAACCCCAATCAGTTTGCGAGTTATGGTATGGGACGTTGCGGCCCCTTAGAGACAATTGCGCCGCCATTGGAATGCAGTATTGCATTAAAATCACAGGCGCTCGCTGTAACCAACATCAACTACTGCCGTTCACAATAAGATGACTAACGCCGTCCTCGCAGCGCAGCTTAGACAGATTCCATAAGAGCGTTACTCGTTATGTTGGTGTCATAAGGCTGAATCTAGGTTGATTGTGTCGCGCTTGTTTCTGCGCCTTGTCGAGTCAGTTTACTCGACAAGAATTTAGCTGAGATTTCAATTAATGCTATTACTTTCCTCATCTCATGCCGCATTAGGTATGTTATTCGTCGTGGTTCTTTTACGCGTTTGGACTAAGGTATAGCCACCACTTAATACTACGAGTAAGCTCCCTAGAATTGTCAGTAAATCTGGTGATTCGCCAAATATTAATATACCTAATGCTAAGGCAAACAGTAAACGTGTATACCGAAAGGGACTGACGACGGAGACATCTCCAGCGCGCATCGCGATTGTCAGCGCATTGTAGGCCATGACACCAAAGACGATGGCTCCCAGAATTTGTGTTGCCGCAGTGGTACTAAACTGTAAGGGCTCATTTTGGTACATCAGTATGGCTAAGCCAGTCGGAATTAACACAAAAAAGCCATACACCCCAAGTTGCATGTTAGATAACACGGGCGATGCGGCACGTGTTGCGAGATCGCGGCCTGCAAAACCTAAAGTAGCGATAACGGCAAATAAGGAGTTGGCTTCAAAGCCATCAAGTCCAGGGCGAATGATCATCAGTACGCCCACAAAACCTACCAATACCGCAAGCCATCTTTTATGGCCTACTTGTTCACCGAATAACAAGGCTGCGCCAATCATGGCTATCAGAGGTGTGGCTTGCAAAATAGCGGATGCACTTGATAGTGGTGTTAAGGTGATAGCTAAAGCAAAACAGAATCGGCCGATCACTTCACACAATGCGCGTAACAGCATGGGGGGCGATAATGCTGCGGGGTGAAGCACTGTTTCGCCCTTGCGCCAGGTTAACAGTATAAAAATCAACATCCCACCTAGGCCAAATAACGCTAAAATGAGGCCGATAGAGGTGGTTTCTGCTGCAGATTTGATGAGCATGTCTTCAATAGAAAATGCTGCCATCGCAGCCACCATAAACAGACTACCTTTTGTATTATTCAAAATATCTTCCCAACATGTGTAGACTGCGTCTCTAATAAGTATCGACTTGAGAGTGTTGGCTCGATGGAGCAGGCCGCTGAAGTCATGGTATAGCTTATTGTGACCCAAGTTAAACATCATGTGACTCGAGTTAAACATCCTGCGCTCTAAGTTAAACTGCATTTTATGCGCGCTACAGCAGGCTTTCTTTGCTCATCCTAATCGGATTAGCAGCCCAAGTTCGCAGTGTTCTTGGGCTTAAAAGCAAAGGGGATAATAAGAGTAAGCAAGACACTATAATAGATACAGACA
Organism: Shewanella sp. SP1S1-7; assembly: GCF_031932105.1. NCBI lineage: Bacteria > Pseudomonadati > Pseudomonadota > Gammaproteobacteria > Alteromonadales > Shewanellaceae > Shewanella > Shewanella sp. SP1S1-7. The sequence goes on along the minus strand of NZ_JAUOEU010000031.1, from coordinate 46,313 downwards.
TGGCTTTTTCATCTATATCAGATGGTTAATTTTGCCTAACGCCGTTACGCGTATCTTGTATGTCCAATATCTGCAAATAGCATAGAGACAAGCTGTTTTGCAGTGGCGTTAATCTGCTGAATATAAAATACTTTTCCTAAATAGGGCAATAAGATGCCCAGTTTTTATGGGATAGTTTGGCTAAAGCGCGGTAACTGTAATGGTGCAGTTCGGGTCTCGATGGCGTAACGTTGCGTGTTTTAAAATGTCAGTCAATCAGCGAGGAGTAGAGTGCGCATTACCAATGCAAACTGCTTTCACCTTGAGAAAATGTGCTTGATGCTCTCTGTTTGCGGGTAATCTTCTTGCATTGCACACAGTTTATGAGTGTGGTGCACGCGCGCCGCGTGCGCCATTATTGAGTTACTGCGATTCAAATGTTCCCCATTTCAGTGCGTTACCTTCATCAACGAGTAGTTGCCCTTTGCTCCATACTTTATCGATATTAAAGTTATCCGTTAATAACACAAAGTCGGCATCGTGTGTTTCGCTTATCCCGCCCTTACTTTTTAGCTTGAGCACACGAGCGGCATTTGAGGTCACTAAAGGAAGCACTTGTTCTAGGGTTAAACCACTGTTAATTAAAGCCACTAGCGCTTCAAATAGGCTGCTGACTTTACCCATTTCTATTCCAATACATTCACCGTCAGAACTAAATATGGGCAGACTAGCATTTCCGTCGGAACTTAAGCTGATTTGACTCAAGTTAACACCTTGCGAAATTGCAAAATGGACCGCATTAACGACCGCGACTTCACCCTCGTTTAAATACTGAGTATTGGTCGACGTCGTGAAATCAATAACCCCACCTTGTCTTGCAAATTCAAGCCCTTGCTCTAATAGCTGTTGGGAGCGATTCATGTGAGTGGGATAGAACTGCGTTAAAGGGATATCAGACTGCTGCGCGATGTGATGCAAAATTTGGATACCAGTTGCACCATCGCCCACATGCACAAACACTATGCCGCCTTTACCGCTGAGCATGCCACCGACTCGGCTTTGCGCTGCGACTCTGGCGAGTTCTGGCACTGTGAGTTGCGATCCTCGGTGATCTGCAATTGCAATTTCACCCACACCAATAACATTGTCGATTAACACCAGATCTTGGGTGATATCGCCAGTAAGCGTCTTTACGGGGTATTCGTAGGAGCCAGTGTAGCAAAAGACAGACAAGCCTTCATATGTGAGCGCTTTCGCTTTGACGACAAGTTCGTTCAAACTGCGGCTAATGGCGTCGGTTCCCAATGCTGCGACGAGCGTAGTTACCCCAGCAAGACTGGCATCTGTTAGTTGCATCTCTGGGGTACGTGTGTGATAACCGCCTTCACCGCCACCGCCTGTGATATGCACTAAGGGATCCACTAAACCTGGGATTAAAGGGCGACCATTGGCTTCGATGATTGTGACTAAGTCTGCATGCTTAAGATCAATGACGGGGGCGATTTTAAGGACTTTCGCCTCGCAAAATAACACGTCGCGTAGCCCTAAAAACTGCGGCGCATAAACGGCGGCGTTACGGATTAAAGTTAACATCAGCTATATCCTGTAATAACGGCAAATAAAATGACGGCACTGGCCATCAAGGTCAGCAATAATTGAAAGCGCCAAATAAGCGCAAGCCATTGAGCGTATGAAATTTTAGCCACACCTAAACAACCCATTAATGAGGCTGAAGTAGGGATCACTAAATTTGTCAGTCCATCACCAAACTGAAAACAAAGCACTGATACTTGGCGGGTGACGCCTGCAATATCGGAAAGCGGCGCCATGATAGGCATGGTCAGGGCGGCTTGACCGGAACCTGATGCGACAAAGAAATTCATAATAGATTGAAATATATACATAACAATGGCAGAGGTGACATCAGGTAACGTTGCTAAGGACTCGCCGGCATAATGTAAGGCAGTGTTAAGAATAGAGGGCTGTTGTGGGTCATCGCCGCCAAGCAATAACACCACACCTTTGGCGAATCCCACAATCATAGCGGCGGGTAACAATTCACTGGCGCCTTTTTGAAAGGCATTTGAGATTTGGTTCAAGCTACGTTTTCGCCAAATAACGGCAATCAGCCCAACAACCAAGGCCAGTGCAAAAAATTGACTGGCGATTTGCGGAATATAATAGCCTTGGCTTACCACTCCCCAAATCACCCACATAATTACGCCGAGTAAACAAAGCAACACGAGAATGTCAAAGTTAGAACATTGGTTATTCAATGAGTTATCATTAGCTTGCACTAGTGTGGTATCTACTGTTGAGCGATGTTTTTTAGCGTAGCGTAGGGTAAAAATTAAGCCGACAACAGTGAAAATAAACCAAGCCGCAATCCGTAAACCAGCGCCAGACATTAAAGGTACACCGGCAATCCCTTGCGCAATGGCCACGCTAAATGGATTCATCCATGAGGTAGCAAATCCAATTTGGGTGGATAAGTAGGTGACCATGACCACAGTTGCTGCTGAGTAACCTAAAGCCTGAAAAAGCGGCAACAGAACAATGCAGAATGCAATGGCCTCTTCACTCATGCCGTATATCGCGCCGCTTAATGAAAATATTATAAACAGTAATGGGATCAGTAATACTTGGCTGCGCTGCAGTTTGGTGATCATCGCCATAATGCATTGCGTAATGGCGCCTGTGTCCATGACGACACCAAAGGCACCCCCCACGATAAGGATAAATGCCATGACGCCAACGGCCGAGCCCATGCGATCGCCTGATGTCATGCCGTCGAAGGCAAAATTGGTCAGCCCCGTTTTGTCGTCGGCTGAAAATAGACTGACATGATGCGCGTTATCGTATGTCATGAAAAACTGTTGTGGGTCGATTCTTTGAGTGATGTTGCCAGCGCTATCAACAATATCGACCATAGCAAACCAACCCGCAGGAAACAGGTAACTGCTTATTGCGGCGGCTAAAACGATAAAAAATAAAATAACAAAAGCGTCGGGCATTGTCCTTGCAGTAGGTAATTTCATCCTAATGTGCCTTTATAAAGGGTCAGAACAAAGCATTGGCCACAATTAAACGCTGCGGCCAATGCCTCAAGTCAGTACATTAAAACTTGAAGGTATAACGTACGTTCCAGCGACGGCCTAACCAATCATGGACTGAGCTTGCATAGCCATTGGTTGGAGAGGAGGCGTAGGGCGGTTCTTCATCTGTTAGGTTACGCACTGACACCAAAAAGCTATGGTGCTCATTTAACTCATAACCAAGGCTCGCACTGAAGGTGAGCCAACTGTCGACGGTTTCGTTATCAAATTTAAAGTCACCATCACCCAATGAACTGATGTAGTGACCCGATAAACTGGCACTCCAATCGTTGAGCTGCCAGTCGGTTCCTAGATCAAGCACGCTTTCAGGGCGAGCAATTTCGGAGGCGCCACTTAACCGCCCTAATAAATCTTCCACAGGGGTTGAAGGTGTAACTTGTCTTTCAAACGATAGGGTTTCAGTACCCGCAACATAAAACTTAAATTCACCTGCGGTTTCAGTGTCTAAGCGATAGTCTAGCTTGTAGTCGATGCCATCAGTATTTTGATTGCCGACGTTAAAATAGCCAGTGCGTAAGAAGCTAATATCCCCTTGGCCATCAACAACACAGCCAAATTCATCTCCTAGTTCTGCAACGCTAGTCACGATTTTTGTACTGTCTTTAATACAGGCGTCCAAGGTGGTGTTGGTATCAATATCAACAATATCATCGTGCTCATAGCGCCAGTAATCGACGGTCAATTGTAGTGCTTCGGTGAGGTTCCAAGAGACGCCAACGTTAATGGCGGCAGACTTTTCTGCGGATAAATCCTTATTGCCTATGGTTTCTTGGTCAAACTCGAGTTCGCCAAACTCGGCGCCAGCAGTACCGCATAAGGCATTGTAAGGTTCAGCTGAACCGCAATTGATATACTGGCTGCTGAGCGATGTCCCTGCGCCTAATTGGGATAAGGAAGGAGCTCTAAAACCTGTACTCCATGATGCTCTTAATACTAAATCCTCAAGAGGGCGATAACGCATTGATATTTTAGGGTTAACATCGCCACCAAAGTCACTATAGTGGTCGTAACGTAAAGCTGCGATCACATCTAAGGTGTCGGTAATGGGGAAATTAAACTCGCCATACACAGCATATTGCGTCCGGTCTGCTTCGGCATCACTTGCGCCTAAGCCGATAATTTCGTTATTCACTGCATTGATGGATGGCCTATCAAATATTTGCTCTTTTCGCAGCTCTCCACCAAAAACCGAGCTTACTGTACCTGCGGGTAATGCAAACAGATCGCCACTGATATTAAAATCCAGCGACAACACCTCTGATTCACCTTTACGAATGCCGGGATCGCGCAGGGCAGCAATTTGTGCAGCGCTACTATCACGGCCTAAATTGAACGGATTAAATTCATCCGCCGCCACGGCGGCATCCAGTTTAGTGGCATTCATATAGCCAGCAACATTATTGATTTCGTTTGTAGATTTGCCATAACTCGCCGCGGTTTCCCAGCTCCAGTCGGCAAGTTCACCGCGCAGTCCAGCGAGGACTCGATAGCTCTGAGTGTCATATTCCTGTACTCGACGCTCAGGGAAACGAGTTCGAACAGTGATAACGTCGCTGACACTGCCATCTAGCATGTCAATGTCGTGAACATACTGGGGAATGTTGGCAGAATCACCAGCAACATCCACTGTATATCCCGCAGGCGCCTCATAGGCTGAACCGGTATTCTTTTGATACATGCCTTCAGCAAAAAATTCCAATCCATTATCTAGACGATAAATATGATTAAAGGTCGTGCCTATGTTCTCAAAGTCAGGTTGGATAGCGCGTTGAATAACATAGTCATAATTGCAACGTGTACCACTTTTTTGAGTATCGTCCCCACACCAAGACTCAGCGTAATCTTCACCATCTATGGTCATACGAGTGCTGGATTCAAAGGTGACATTAACAGGTCTATCGCTATTAAAGATGGCGTTTCGCGTCGCATAATCGACTACAACCGTAGTATTGCTGTTTTCTGTGGCAAAGCCGCCAGCGTAGGTCAGATTCTTACGGCTGGCATCGTGATCGGAAGTATCATCCCCATATTGGGCACTGAGCTCATGCCCGACAAAATCCTTACGGAGGATAAAGTTAATTACCCCGGCAATGGCATCCGAACCATAGATGGACGATGCGCCATCGGTTAACACATCGATGCGTTCAATGGCAGATAAAGGGATTGAATTGACGTTCACAAACGAGTCAGAACCATTAGAGAATGAATCAACGGCGACTCTTCGGCCATTAACTAGCACTAAGGTTGAGCTTGAACCCAATCCGCGCAAACTGACGCCGGATGCGCCAGCTGGTGCTCCATCGGCACCACCTACACCCCCAGTTTCCGAGAAAGTCCCCGCACTTGAAGCTTGGGGGAGATCGCGTAGAAACTCACTCACACTCTCGTAACCGCGTTTAGTAATATCATCCTGGGTAAAACTTTGTAGTGGATTGGCGCCTTCCATATCCACCCCTTTTAGGCGTGAACCTGTGACTGCGACTCGCTCGACCGGTGCATCTGCGGCAGGTTGCTCAGTTGTTTTTTCTAGTTCATTGGCTACAGCTAAAGCAACGGGCGACAAGGCCAACCCAAAAACAGCGCACAAAAATACAGAACTTCTCATGATAAGCTCCCGATAAATCTATTATTAGAATTTTTTAGACGTGGCTAAGCTGCGCGTGAGTCAATACGCATGGCATTAGTTAATGTTTTGCAGAAAGCGCAACGTCAATCAAATGATTGAGAGGGGAGCAAGACGGCTAGACTAGACTCCACCAAACACAAGGTGTTTAGCGGTTATTCGTCCCACCATTCGGACAGATACCATGTGCGGTAGTGGTATCTTTGGAAAAGAGTTGTTTCTGTTTTCATGTAATAAACGGAAGTCTTTTGTTATTGACCTGTTAAAAGACTATCCGTAACATGAGCCTTGAGTCAATACATGGCGCACACTTTTTATTGAGTGCCACTATGAAAAATCGTTGCTTAAAAAACTTATCTTTTTTGCTCAATAGCTTAAGTATTTCTTACTTTACTCTTTTGCTATTTATCGTCCCAAGCGCGCAGTCAGCGCCAGTGAAATCACTGAGTTTATCGATACCCACTCATCAACCATTTGATCTTATGCTGGTGGGCGGAGGGATGAAAACCTGCAGCTCTCAAGCTCCCGCAAATTGCCAATCGGAAGTCAAATTCTCAGCCGATGCCAAACGCGAAACACGTTATGTGTTCAACGTTTCGTGGCTTGAACGTGCACTAAAACACCCAAGATTACAGTCGTTAAACGAGCAACAAAAAGCGAACTTGCGACAAGCGGCCAAAGCACTTCCTCCTGTCAGTAACAGTCTTAAAAATAGTGATGTTGAAATTGGCCGTTTACATAGTGACAGCTTAACCTTGGCAAGCCTTGAACAAGCCATTGTAAAGATAGATAAGCAATTTCTGGCGCATTTGAGCGACCAACAATATTACACACTGCTGGATTTACTTGAAGAAAAGCAAATGCTTGCTGACGGCACGCTGTTACAAGAACAAGTGTTACTTGATTCCACAACCAATTCTCATGCCGCGACGCTTTATCAATTATTTACGCAGCAAGCGTTAGCAAAGCGCCAGCAAAGTAACCCCAATGCCAAACGTCCACTGATCGCCGTTGTGACCGCCTCTGCGCGCGATCCCTTTGAAGCGGCCCATTACTATGTCAGCGTATTTGAGCAAATAGGGGCCGAGGTCATTTGGCTGCCTTTAGATGCTGCACTGCAAGCGGGTATCGCTACCCGTCAGTGTGACCAACTCGAAATGTTTAGACAGCAAATACAAGGTAATACGGATAGGGCGAGGCTTTATCCAAAGCAAGTTGAGCTACAAAAGGATTTTTGTGCCAGCCCCATTAAACTCTATCAATTGCTTAATCAAATAGACGGACTCTTTTTAAATGGCGGCGATCAGAGTCTGACATTAAAGGCGTGGACTACGTCGGATGAATCACCCAGCGAAGCATTAAGCATCATCAAGAAACGTCTTTCCAAACAAGAAATTGTTATCGGTGGCACCAGCGCTGGCACTGCTGTGATGGCTGATAAAAATATGATCACCGGTGGCACAAGTGACGGGGCATTGAGTTTTGGCGTTTTCGCGACCGAAGCGCCAAGTGAGCGTTGTGAAGTCGCTAATTGTGATACCTCAGTTCCTGCAACGGCGGTCACTTATCGCGAGCAAGGTGGGCTTGGATTTTTCCCCTTTGGTATACCCGACACACACTTTTCACAACGAGACCGTTATTTAAGACTCTTGCTCCTTAGCGCCAAGAGCGATAGCAAAATGGCATTTGGGGTCGATGAAAATACAGCATTATTGGTCGATTTATCACATCGTTCGCTCTCAGTGGTCGGTGAGCATGGAGTATGGGCATTAGCGCAAGTTGAGCGATTGAAACAAAGCCAAGCTAACTCTGAAATAAATGCGATTTCGCACTATCTCACTCCGGGTTCATATGCCGAAATTGACGTCACTGGTGAACATTTGACTCATATCCGCCTAGCTCAGACTGCCAAATTGACGCCAATAATGAGTAAGCAGAGTGACTTTTTTACTTGGGTCAGCAATGCGTGTCGGCAAGGTATATATTCAACATCTCTGAGTGATAAGTACGAATTAACTATTACTCCAATGGCGACATTAAGTTGCCAAGGCATTTTAAATCAAGAACGCGGATATCAGTCGATGGGTTTAACACTAAAAGCGTTAGAACAATGACAGTGAGTTGAATTAATTTTAGTGGGATGGCTATGATATCAATAGGATAAGCAAATTGATTATGGTTGAGTGTATATTAGGTAGATTTTAAAAATTTGAGAGGATAATTAATCTACTGATTTTAAGTTAAGAAGCTTTAATTTAAGAGGTTTTAATTTAAGTGATTGAGGTTAAATTAGGTAAAGTAAATTTATATTAAGCAGTGTTTATTAAGTATGGTTTTTTGCGAACTAATTAATTTTCAAAACCGCTACGAAAAAATGAATCGCTCAGTCAAAACTGAGCGATACATTATATCAAAAGAAAAGTCTTATCGTTTTAACGATCAGCTTTGGATATTAATCGTCACTTTCTCGATAACTATGGGTTCGCGGGGCACGTCTTCGTGGCCGGCGACAGTGGTAGTTTTGACTTTTTCAATCTGTTGGATAATGTCCATTCCCGCTGTGACCTTACCAAATACCGCGTAACCCCAACCGTTATTGGTGGTGGCAGTGTGGTCTAAAAAGTCATTATTGGCTGTGTTAATGAAGAACTGCGCCGTGGCCGAATGAGGCGCATCGGTGCGAGCCATAGCGATAGTGCCTATGGTGTTACTTAGGCCTTTGTTGGCTTCGTTCACGATAGGCTCGTGGGTCGGCTTTTCTTTCATTTTTGCGGTAAACCCGCCGCCCTGAATCATAAAACCTTTGATAACACGGTGAAAAATCGTATGTTCAAAGAAGCCTTCTTCACAATAGCGGACAAAGTTTTTTGAACTGACAGGCGCATGTTCAAAGTCGAGTGCTATGGTGATGTCGCCTAAATTGGTGCTGAATGTAATCATGCTAATATCTTCTATCTTAATGAGTTTTTATTTCTAACAAGTCACTACTGGTACTAGATCATGACTTTTTACGGGATCGTGACTTTGTACGGGATCATGACTTTATATTAGGCCATCAGTTCGTTTTAGAACCGCTGTTCCACGGATTAAAGGGCGCACTGCGACCCGTAGTCTCGCTACTGTTATCAGTCTGCGCGGATTGTGGACGCGCTACAGCGGCTTTTGCCTCAGGCTTTGATTTAGCGCTGCGATGCTTTTTCGCATGGGCGGTTTCAAAGGAGCCTTCTTTCGCGGGGCGTGAGGTTCTAGCCTCAGGAGCGCGGGCTTTAAAGGTTTTTGGCGTGGTATTTTTCGGCACAAAATCGAGGATAGAAACTGGCACTTCTTTGTTCGGCACAAAACCTTCAATTTCTTTACGCACTATGATGTGGCCTAGGCGGCGCTCGATAGCACACAGGTTTCTAAAATCATCTTTGGAAACAAAGGAGATGGCTTCGCCGCAGGCGCCAGCACGACCGGTTCGGCCAATACGGTGAATATAATCATCGGCTTCATCGGGCAGATCATAGTTGACCACGCGGGTAAGGGCGTCGATATCGATACCGCGAGAAGCCACGCCGGTCGCAACTAAAAAGCGCAGTCTTCCGGACTTGAAATCGACTAATAATTGCTCGCGTACCGCTTGGCTGCGACCACTGTGAATGGCTTCGGCGGCAATACCGCGTTTTTCGAGTTGGCAGACCAGTTTGGCGGCGCCTTGTTTAGTCTGGATAAAGATCAGCGCCTGTTCCCACGTTTGCTCAGTGATGAGTTTGCTTAACAGGGCTGATTTTTTATCTTTATCGACAGTGATCAACCATTGGTCGATTTGCGGTGCGTTCGCACTGTCGCGGGCAATTTCAATCTCAACAGGGTTTTCAACCGCTGTTTTCGCTAAAAAGCGCACTTGCTTAGATAAGGTTGCCGAAAACAACAGATTTTGGCGTTCTGTTGGCAGACGTTCGATGATCTTATTGATGTCTTCGATAAATCCCATATCGAGCATTCTATCGGCTTCGTCTAGGACTAATACCGAGATCTCATCGAAATGAATCGCTCTTTGGGTATACATATCGAGCAATCTGCCGGGTGTCGCTACCAGAATATCAACGCCTTCAATAAGACGTTGTTTCTGTGGTGCGGCATCGACGCCACCATACATGGCCATAGAGGTCAGCGGCAGGTATTTTGCGTATTTGGCAATATTGTCTTCTACTTGAACGGCCAATTCGCGGGTTGGGGTTAAGATCAAGGCGCGAACGCGTTTAGCCCGAATTTTCGGCATATCGGCAAACATTTGCAGTATTGGCAACACAAAACTGGCGGTTTTACCTGTACCCGTTTGCGCGCCAGCCAGCAGGTTTTTACCTTTCAAGATCACCGGAATGGCTTTTTCTTGGATTGGAGTAGGTTGTGAATAGCCGAGCTCAGTGATGGCTCTTAAAATCGGATCGCTTAATCCAAGTTTGGAAAATGGCATTGAATGTCTCAGGTAAAGGGTCAGGTCAATAATGTATAAGCAAACTGTTACGCCAACGCGTTAACAGCGGAGCAGGGCGATATTATATACCCAAACAACCTGAAGATGCAGGATTCAGCGGTAATTTAACGCACTTTGGGCAAGGCCATTTATTGCTCCTGCATAAATGGCATTCACGCCATCCATGGCGATTTCGGTTATTTACAGACCTAGTGGGCTAAGTTAAAAATAACCAACGCGGCATAAAGTGCGTTACCCCGTGGTTAACATCAGCCGCCGGAACGGAGCGCCTAGGGCACTCCACTTCTATGTTGCATCAATTCAAAAGGTAGCCGACATTCTGTCATTGATGTGCCTTGAATTGGAGCCCCTAGGCGCTCTGAAACTCGTATATTCAGGTAGCTTGGGTATATCAGGAGGTGAAACAGAATTGGCGATTATCATTATCTGATTTCGTTTGGCAAAGTGGGAATTTTACCTCGAATAGATGAATGGTAAGCGGCATAAATATCGAGAACTCACAATTTTGTAACCGTAGATGTATTCGCGGCTAACACTGCTGCAATTATTGGGACAATATGATTAACTTAGGTAATTTTTGCATGCCTGTTAAATATCAACAAAGGACCCATAATAATGAAAAAATCCGCTATTTCCCTTGCGATAGTGTTATCGCTGGCCGGCCTTGCTGGTTGTCAATCCCAAACCAGTCAAACTAAACCTGTGGTTGCAGCTGAAGTTAAAGCCCAGTCATTTGAGCAATTTTCAGCCTCCTTTATTGATTCACTGTGGGAGTTATCACCGACGTGGGCCTTATACAGTGGCAAGCATGTTAATGATGGCTACCTTGAAGTCCCCGATGCGGCTGGTCGTGCGAAAACACTCGCGTTTGTGAAAGCACAACAAGCCAAATTGACCCAGTTCGAGCAAAAGTCGCTGACGCCAAATGAACTGATTGATTATCATCTGATCGACAATTTACTCGGCAGCATGGCATGGGAAATTGACAGTTTTAAATCTTGGCAGTGGGATCCTTCAAGCTACAACGTATCGGGTGGTTTTGCCCAAATCATCAATGAAAACTTTGCCCCATTAGATGACAGATTACGTTCTGTATTAGCGCGTTTAGAAAATGTACCAGCTTATTATGCAGCCGCGCAGGCAAACATTAGCAAGCCGACATTGGAACATACCGAATTAGCTGTGATGCAAAACCAAGGTGCATTTTCGGTGTTTTCCGATGACTTATTAAAACAGGTCGCCGATTCAGGTCTGACGGCTACAGAAAAAGCGTTATTTAACACACGGTTTGATGCTGCCACTGCCTCGATTAACGGCCATATCGCTTGGTTAGACAAATTAGTGGTTCAACTCAAAACAGACGGAGCCCGTAGTTTTAGAATTGGCGAGGAGCTATATGAGCAAAAATTTGCCTTTGATATCCAAGCGGGCATGACTGCAAAACAGCTGTATCAAAAAGCCGTGGCAGATAAAGACCGTGTTCAAGGGGAAATGGCAAAAATTACCGATAAGTTATGGCCTAAATATTTTACTACGGCAAAACCTGCTGACAGTAAGCTCGCCATTCGGCAGTTAATCGATAAATTATCGACTCAGCATGTTCAGCGCGATGAATTCGTGAATGAAGTGCGTAAGCAAATTCCAGAGTTAATTGAATTTGTAAATAAGAAAAACCTAGTCACATTAGATCCTAAAAAGCCACTTGTCGTCCGTGAAACACCCGAATATATGCGTGGTTATGCTGGTGCTTCTATTAGTGCACCAGGACCTTACGATAAATCTGGTAATACTTATTACAACGTGACGCCGCTCGATGGTATGAGTGATGCGTCTGCCGAGAGTTATTTACGTGAATATAATCACTGGATCCTGCAAATCCTCAATATTCATGAAGCTATCCCTGGGCACTACACTCAATTAGTTTACTCGAACCAATCACCGAGTTTAGTGAAAAGTTTATTCGGTAATGGCGCTATGGTCGAAGGCTGGGCGGTATATACCGAACGCATGATGCTCGAAGAAGGTTATGGTAATTTTGAGCCTGAAATGTGGCTGATGTACTACAAGTGGAATTTACGTGTTATCTGTAACACTATTTTGGATTACAGCATCCATGTGAAAGGCATGACCGAAGAGCAAGCCATCGCCCTGATGATGAACGAAGCCTTCCAACAACAGGCAGAAGCCGAAGGCAAGTGGCGCCGCGCCACGCTTAGCCAAGTTCAGCTGACGAGCTACTATTCTGGTTATCGTGAAATCTATGATTTCCGTGACGAATACAAGAAAGCGCAAGGCAAAGATTTTGATCTTAAAACCTTCCACGAACAATTCTTGAGTTACGGCAGCGCGCCAGTGAAATATATTCGTCAATTAATGCAAAACAAATAAGTCTGCCTATTGGTATAAATAAGCAGAGCTCAGGCTCTGCTTTTTTATGCCGAATCGTTGCACACATTACAGTGAGGAAGTGAAACCAACACAGTTACTGATGAAATGAAATCGTTAACACTCAGCAAATAATGGCAAACAGATCCTATTGCCATATAACTGAAAATTTATATATTTTCGTTATATGGCATATGCAGGTGTTAGCCGAAAAAATTGACGGCTTAATGATAGAGCAGAATAGCGTTATGTTTAATTTTTAGATTTAGATGATGTCATCAGAGCTAAGACTTCATCGTAAGAAATGTTAAATTCTCTCGACAAGTTAATGATTTTTGTTTTGTAGGTTTGAATGTTTTCTTGCTGAGCTAATTGATGTTTCTTTTCTTCAACTAACTCGTTAACTGTTTCTTGTAATATCAATAATCGACGTAAACTATAGTCGAGGGATTTAATATATTTACCCATTTGTTGCTTGTTACGTGCTTGCTCAAGATCCGTTGAGACTTTTTTATCATATCCATATTCATCAAGAGCCGCGATTGCGCTCTGTAAATCAATATCAGTAGTCATTTGGTTTTCGCTTTATAACAAAGAGGTGTGAGAACAGATTGATGAAACATTCTTATGAAACATTAACAGGTGTCATAGGACGTTAACTATCGCAGATTATAGTGCCTATGCCAATATACACCAAGCGTTTGCTGGTTAAAATTAAATAAAAAATGCTGATTTTGGCTTTGCCCTTGTCGGGGTCTACAATTATGGTTAGTCTAAAGTGATAGGCTATTATGGAGATTCAAATGCTTGATCTACTACCAGATTTATTTGACCACTATCCGTCTAAATTACAGTTACTTCCCCTCGCATTTAAACCCTATGGCGCTAAGCGGCTGTTTTGGGGCGAGATAGTCACAGTCAAGTGTTTTGAAGATAATTCTAAGGTAAAAGAAATGCTTGCACAGGATGGGCATGGTAAAGTTTTGGTTGTCGATGGGGGCGGTTCTCTGCGCCGCGCCTTGTTAGGCGATCTTATCGCGCAAAGCGCACTAGATAATGGCTGGCAAGGGATAGTGATCAATGGATGTGTTCGTGATGTGGCCCGATTAAATACTTTTAGTTTAGGTGTTTATGCCTTAGGTGCCATGCCGATAAAAACCGAGAAGTTAGATCAAGGCCAAATTAACGTTGCTGTCGATATGGGCGGCGTAATGGTTAAGCCCGGTATGATGCTGTATGCCGATGAAAATGGTATTGCAGTAAGTGATGAGATGTTGAACTTTGCATTTTTAAATTAACATTTTTAAATGAATTAGTTGCTTTAAATTCAAGTTGTTTTTGATAAGGATATTTATATGAAATTCATTAAGTGGCTCCTGGCCTTAGTGGTGACGCTCATTCTTTTAGTCACAGTGTATCTCACCGTATTTTTCGACCCTAATGATTTTAAACCTGAAATAGTTGATGCAGTCAAAAAACAAACGGGTCGTGAATTAGTCATCGCTGACGATTTATCCTGGACCTTTTTCCCTGTTATCGGCATTAATTTAGGGGGCGTGTCTTTATCTAATCCTGAAGGCTTTACCCCTAAGGCTATGTTAGAAGTCAACAAAGCCGTTGCCGAAGTGGCGTTGATGCCATTGTTTAGTCAGAAAATTGAAATTGCCGAATTGAGTCTCGATGGCGCAACCATTAATTTAGTGACTCGCAAGAATGGCACCAGCAGTTTTGATGGATTAAGTGGTGATAATAGCAAACAAGCCGCAACTCCAGCGACCGAAACTTCCTCAAATGCCAAATTGAACGATATTAATATTGGCGGTATTTCAATCACCAATACCCAAATTAATATGATTGACGAAGCGAAAAAGCAAACTCAAGTCTTTACCTTAAAAAGCTTCACCTTAGGTGAATTCGCTTTAGAACAATTTGCGCCCATTGCCTTTGAATTTAGTGCAACTATGCCGGACATGACGGTAAGCAGCGAAGGCAAAGGTGAGCTAAAACTAAGCCGAGACTTTACGCAACTCGTCGTCAATGGGCTCAAAATTGACACTGTGGTGGAAGGTGAAAGTATTCCCAATAAGAAACTCGAAACATCGATTAGCTTAGCGACGCAAATCGAGTTAGATAAACAGCAATTGTCCGTCGATATTGTGCAGCTTACCGCGGCGAGCATTACGGCTGCGGGTAAAGTTGGCGTGAATTACGCCACAAAAATTCCGCAAATCAATGCTGATTTTCAAGTCGGCGATATCGATTTAGATACGCTGTTACCTAAAACGGAGACCGCTGCTGTAACAGAACAAGCACCCGCGGCTAGCACTCAGGCAGTTGAGCCTGATCTCTCAGCCCTTAAGCAGCTTGATGTAAAACTCAAGTTGACCGTTAAGTCTATTAAGGTCGCTAATCTGTCGACTCAAAATTGGTTGATGGATGTTGGAATTAAAAATGGCGTGTTAGATCTAACGAAACTGAATGCGGATTTATACCAAGGTAAGTTGCTGGTGAGCGCTCAGGTCGATGCACGTCAAGCGGTGGCAAGTTATCAATTCGATAAAAAAGTGACGGGTGTACAAATTCGTCCTTTGCTGAAAGATGCGGCGGATGTGGATTTACTGGCGGGTACGGCCAACTTTGATGTGAAGGGTAAAGGTAAGAGTTTGATCCCTGAGCAGTTAAAGAAAAATCTATCAGCCAATGGCCATTTTGATATTAATGACGGGGCTTTGTACGGGGTTAACATTCCGCAGATGATCCGTAGCGCCCAAGCTAAGTTAAAGGGTGACTTATCGCCAGAAACCAAGGAAGAGCGCAAAACCGACTTCTCGAGTCTGAGTGGCAGTTTCTTGCTGGATAACGGCGTTGCCACTAATCCAGATCTTGCCATGTCTTCACCTTTATTGCGTTTGGCGGGCAAAGGTACGGCGAATATATTGACTGAAGCCTTAGACTACAGATTGACGACTAGCCTAGTGAATTCATTAAAAGGTCAGGGCGGTAGCGACAAAGATGCGCTGGCTGGAATTGACATTCCGTTGGCTATTACCGGGACTTTCCAAAAACCTGAATATGCCTTGGATACTCAAGCGTTACTGAATAATCAGTTAAAAGAAGAAACCGACAAAGCTAAGGAAAAATTAAAAGACTCCTTACTGAAAAAACTAGGAGGTTTCTAATGGTTGCTCCAATGCGCTACGCATTGCTTGTTTGCGCGAGTGCTTTTGTCGGCGGGCAACTTGTTGGGTGCTCGGCGCCTGAAGCTGCTGATACGAGTCAGTCTACCAAGGGCGAGACGACAACAGCCGCGGCGGTTCAGCCTGAGATCGTTCGCGCTGCCGATCTTGCGCTCGATGTTTCAGGTCTTAAAAGTACACCGACATTAAAGGTTGAACCTATGACGACTGATGCTACGCCAGGACTGCTTCGCGGCGAGTTAGCCTTAGAGCCATTTGTGGATTTCAAGCAGCCAGTTAAGGCAACGTTGACTGTGACCAATCCACAAACCTATGCCGTCGGCCTGCGTTACAACTCAGGAATGACGGCGGATTTGTGGCTGGTAACGCAAGAGGGCAAACGTCTATGGGCATGGTCCGATGATATGATGTTTACCCAAGCGTTACGCGATAGCCAATTGGCAGCGGGGAAAGTGATCACCACTTCCTTTAGCATTCCGCCCAAAGCGTTTGCTGGAATACCCGCTGGCGGTGCTCGTTTAGAAGCGCATTTTGCCGCTAAGGCATTAGAATCCGATGCCGTCGTTATGGCGCCTGTTGTCTTATTACTGACGATGGAATAACGCCGCCTCTCATAATCTGGAAAGCTCATAATAGAAAAAGGCAGCAATCCGATAGGGTTGCTGCCTTTTTGTTATCTGTGGCTCAATCTTGCTAAGGGTTTATATTGCACCAATCAGTTCGAACTATGAACCTGTTTAGCCTTATGCGTTTAACTTACTTTCATCGACTACTAATTTAATCACTTGGCCTGGTTGCAAATATTGTGATTGCGCTAGGCTATTCCATTCTAATAGCTCGGCCACAGTCACGTTAAATTTGCTGGCGATACGGGCAAGTGAATCACCGGATTTGACCTTATAACTCACAGTGCGAATTTGCGCAGTTTGCTCAAGATTTTTCGGCGCTAAGATCACCAGTTTTTGACCATTTTGTAGCTTGTCACTCTTACCTAATTTGTTCCAAACGCTAAGTTGTTTCACTGTCACTTTATGGGCTTGGGCGATTTCAGAAAGTGTGTCACCAGACTTAACCTGATAGGCAATTTTTGTCGATTCAGTCGCAGCGTGCGATTTCTTCGGCAATTGTTGCTGAGTCGACAGGGCATAGAGCTGTTTGTCTTGCGCATCGACAGGAATAATCAAATGCTTACCCGCGACTATGGTATTGTTTTTCATGCCGTTGGCGGCGCGAATTGCATTAATAGTCGTGTGGTGCTGCTTCGCAATTTTGCCAATACTGTCACCTGATTTGATCGTGTAGCGTAGCCAACTGATCCTATCTTCGGTTTCTGTTTCGGCGAGTGCTTTCTTAAATTCTTCCGATTTATCAATCGGCAATACTAAAGTGTGCGGCCCCAGTGGCGAAGTGGCCCAGCGGTTATAACCAGGATTGAGCTTTTGCAGCTCAAGTGTGGTCATGTTTGCTAAACCTGCCGCCATGGCTAAATCAATTTGGCTATCAATATCAACTACTTCAATTGAAGGATTGTTGCTGATTGGCGCTAAGGTGATGCCATATTCATCGGCGTGTTTAATGACTTCTGCCAGCGCAAGCAGTTGCGGCACGTAGCGTTCGGTTTCACTGGGTAAATCCAATGACCAAAAGTCGGTTTTTAAGCCTTTCTTCTCGTTACGTTTAATCGCATTGAGCACCCGAGATTCACCCGAGTTATAGGCCGCAATAGCATAAAGCCAATTGTTATTGGTTTTATCGTAAAGATATTCCAACATGTCGAGCGCCGCAGTCGTTGAAGCGGGCACATCACGGCGACCGTCGTACCACCAGTTCATTTCTAAACCGAAATGGCTGGCCATAGGCGTGGTGAATTGCCACAAACCCGATGCCGCACTTGCTGAAGACGCCGATGGATCAAAGGCGCTTTCTATAATAGGTAATAGAGCGATCTCAATTGGAAGATGACGTTTTTCAAGCTCTTCCACGATCAGGTACATATAAGGTGCAGCCCGCTCTGAGATGATCTCTAGATGCTGCGGATTTTTGATGTACCAATCGCGATATTGGTTTACCAATTTTTGATCTGGAACCGGTAACTGCATACCTTGACGTATTCGCTCCCACACATCGGTAATTTGCGCCGACGGAGCCTCAGTTGCGAGGTAATATTCTGGGACTGTATTTTCGGTTGTGACGGCTTCAACTTCTGTCTGATTAACGCCATGGTTGTCTAAAGTCTGACAACCTGTGAGTAGGGCAAATCCCCCTACAACAACATAAAGTGATACTCTCATTGAAAACGGTAGTCCTCTGTTAGTGCATAGCTTTTCTTTATAGTAACAGTATGTTTTATATGAAGATAAAGACGACGCAGCGCGCAAAGTTTTCACGCAAAACGAGCCATTCTATGGGATCTTTTCGATCTTGTCCCTTAATTATCGTACATAATGTAAGGCCATTTTTGATTTACATCATCAAAAATGGGAAAAACTGTTTAAATTTCAAACTATAATATTGCTTTTGTGATCAAAAATTATCTTTCCACTGTCTGAGTAGGGTAAAACCGCCAAGTTCGTCTAAATTGGCATGATTTAGATCGCTAAAATGCTGTTTTATGCTGTCAACAATCTCAGTGTCGCTGGCACGTAGAAAGGGATTGATGGCGCGCTCTAAAGCGATGGTGGAGGGGATAGTCGCTTTGTCTTGGCGACGCAACGCTATGGCACGTTCGTTATAGTCTTGCAGCACGCAATTGTTGGGGTTGACCGCGAGGGCAAATTTGAGGTTTGAAAGTGTGTACTCATGGGCACAATACACCCGAGTGTCGGCGGGAAGCTGGGCAAGTTGCTGTAGTGAGTTGAGCATTTGCGCTGGCGTACCTTCAAATAAGCGTCCGCAGCCACCGCTAAATAAGGTATCACCGCAGAATAAGGCATCTGCAATAACGTAGGCGATATGTCCTGCTGTGTGCCCCGGTACATCTAAGACTTGCAGCTCGCCACTGATATAGTCGAGTGTAAATCTGGGCTGTGCTGTTGCGTGCAACGGATGGGTGATGCCTTCAATCTTCTCATTATCTGGGCCATACACTGAGAGCCTGTTTTGACTGTAGGCTTGAAGTTCAGCGACGCCACCCGTATGGTCATTGTGGTGGTGAGTCAGTAAAATGCCCACTAGCGTGAGTTGATTGGCCTCTAGATAGTCAATAACCACACTCGCATCGCCGGGATCGACGACATAAACCTGTGTATGCGGTTGTTGTTGTAACACCCAGATATAATTGTCATTAAAGGCTTTGATCGCTGTTATAGTGAGCATAGAACCGCCTATGTCTGTATTTCAATTCGAAGATAAAGGTATTATCCATGAGTAAACGGCCCTTGGCGATCTTTGCCGCTTTTGCCCTATGGCTAAATGGCAGCAATCTTTGACCCAATTGGATACTTGTCTACCAAGCTAACGGAGGAACTCTGTGTCGCATTTTAGTACTGAGCTCAAACCCGAACAATGGAGCGACTTACCCAATGGTGAGGCGTTACAACAAGCCGTTGCTAAACAACTTGAAGATTGGTGGCCAAGAGTCTTTGGTTATCATTTATTAAAGTTAGGGCCTTTGAGTGCCGAATTGTCGAGCATGGTATCGCCAGTCGCCCATCATTTTTCACTCTCGCCATCCAAAGGCGCTTCGATTGAAGGCGATTTTTGCCATTTACCCCTGCAGAATGCGGCGATAGATGCGGTGGTGATGAGTTTATTGCTCGAATTTGAACCCGATCCTTACCGTATTCTTCGCGAAACCGACAGGGTACTCATCGCCGGAGGCTATCTTTTTATCATCGGTTTTAATCCCTTGAGTCCGGTATTTTTGGGTAAGTTGTGGCCTAAGTATCAGGATTGCCTCCCATGGAATGGCCGCTTCTTTATGCCATCAAGGGTGCGAGATTGGTTAGGTTTATTGGGTTATCAAGTGGTGGGCGATGAACGTTTGGTCTATCACCCTTTAATGGGCGATTTCACCCAAGGCAAATTTTTTCAACAGAGTTTAGCGTCATGGCTGCCTAGCGCGGGCAGTTTGTATTTGATTGTGGCACGCAAACTTGAGTCGCCACTCACGCCTATCCGCGATAAACGTAAGGTGCGGCAGACAAATTGGACCACGGCACCGACCGCGGGACGTTCAGGGCATTTATCAGAGCATTCGAAAAATGGATAAGCCTTTTCTATTTTAAGTACAGGTTTTTATATGCGGATCACCCTAAGACAATTGGCGGTATTTGAGGCTGTGGCGCGTAGCGGCCAAGTCGCAAAGGCGGCGGAGCAAGTTAATTTATCACCACCTGCCACTTCTATGGCCTTGGCAGAGTTAGAAAAACAGCTCAATGCCCGCCTATTCGAGCGCATTGGTAATCGATTACAGCTGAACTCGCAGGGTAATTTATTGTTGCCACTGGCGACGGATTTATTGCACCGTGTCGAGCAAATTGAGCAGGCATTTACCTACCATGGCGGCGATTTGGTTGGGCGGTTAAGTATCAGTGCCAGTTCAACCATAGGTAACTATTTGATGGCGAAAGCCGCAGTGGCATTTTGTCAGCAACATACTCAAACCCATGTGGATGTGGCGATTACTAATACTCAAGATGTGATCCAAGCGGTTGCGCAGTTCCGCTCAGAAATGGGTTTTATTGAAGGCCATTGCACTGACAATCGCTTGAGTGTCGAGGCATGGCATAAGGATAGATTACTGGTGTTTTGCCATCCGGCGCATCCTCTAGCAGGGAAAGTCGTTAAACCGGCGAAAGTGAGAGGCCAGTCTTGGGTGCTACGTGAAGAAGGCTCGGGCACTCGTGAGTATTTTGTCAATGCTGCCAATGAGTTGGATATGCAGCCAGAAGCTAAGTTCTGCTTTACTACGCCGGATGCAATTAAACTGGCGGTGAAACAAGGTGCTGGGCTTGGGGTGTTATCTGAGCTGGCGCTAGAGAAAGAAATCAGCCGCAAAGAGTTAGCATTAGTCACGATTGAGGGATTAGTGCTGGAGCGGCAGTTTTATCGTATCACCCATAAGAGTCGTCAGGCGACATCCTTAGGTCAAGCTTTTGTGCAGTTTTGTGAGAATTTTTTCAATATCGCAGGTGTAGAAGTTAAATAAACTTTTTATAGCAATGGCCCTTGTGAACAGTAAGCCTAAGCGATTTGTTTTAGAAGTTAATGTTGAGGGTGGGCTTAAACGGTGAGATTAATCGCGAAATAAATCATCACGCCTAAGTATTTAGCTTAGGCGTGATGGCATCGAACTCACTTTTCTAATTCAGTTTTCTAACTTACTTTCGAATTTAGCTTGTATGAATTTGGGTTGTTCAAACTTAGCTCATTTAAGTAAGGGCCACAGAGTTAAGGCTGGTAGCCTAAGTCGGGTTGGGTTGGTTTAGATTCTGCCGCAGTGCGAGCTAACACGTCGCAACGTTCGTTTTCGGCGTGTCCTGCGTGGCCTTTAACCCATTGCCAGTCGATAGTGTGCATCTGTGAGGCTTTATCTAATCGTTTCCATAGATCAACGTTTTTGACTGGGGTACGGTTTGAGGTCATCCAGCCTTTTTTCTTCCAGCCATGGATCCACGTCATTATGCCTTGGCGCATATATTGGCTGTCGCTGGTGAGCACGACTTGGCAAGGCTCTTTCAAGCTTTCTAACGCTATGATGGGAGCTAATAACTCCATGCGATTATTGGTCGTGAGCGCAAAACCGTCGGACATCTCCTTTGTATGGCCTTTATAATTCATTACAATGCCATAGCCGCCAGGACCGGGATTGCCTAAGCAAGAACCGTCGGTGAAGATGTGGATCAGTTTTAGTTCAGTCATCAAATTGTTACCATAGCCGGGAATTTCGGCCGAGTATAACCAAAAATTGTCATAAGAAGCGCATAAAAACATGAATATTATCTCTAATGCTAGCCGTCAGGTTATTTTGGATACCGAAACCACAGGTATGAACCAGGGCAGCGGCGCCATTTATTTAGGCCATAGGATCATCGAGATAGGTTGCGTGGAAGTGGTGAACCGTCGTTTGACGGGACGTTATTACCACCAATATATCAATCCTGGGCAAGCAATCGATCCTGAAGCCATCGCCGTTCACGGTATTACTGATGAGCGTGTTTCTAAAGAGCCGCGTTTTCATCAAGTTGCCCAAGAATTTATTAACTTTATCGACGGTGCAGAAATCGTCGCCCATAACGCGAACTTCGACGTGAGCTTTATGGATCATGAGTTTTCACTGTTGCAGCCGCGTGGACCGAAAACCGCTGATATTTGTCAGATCCTCGATACCTTAGAAATTGCTAAGTTCCTGCATCCCGGCCAGAAAAACAATCTCGACGCTCTCTGTAAGCGTTACGGTGTGGATACGTCTCGCCGCGAGTACCACGGCGCTTTACTCGACGCCGAGATCCTCGCCGATGTTTATTTGATCATGACAGGCGGCCAGACAAAGTTTAATTTGTCTAACGAAGAAGCGGGGCAGGAAGCGGGTGGTATTCAACGTTTTGATCCGCAATCACTTAACCTTAAAGTGATCGGCGCATCGGCCGATGAATTGACTATGCATGAACAACGCCTTGATTTAGTCGCAAAATCAGGCAAATGCCTCTGGAGAGGATAGAAAAATCACTATGCCGATGTCGCGCCATAAACCCATTTTAGCGCTTTGCCTTGTTGTCACTACGCTGTTTGCCAGTGTGACGTCTGTATTGGCCGCCGAGGCTGAAACCGCTAAAAAAGTCGTCAAGCCGCCCAAGGCCGCGCCGATTATAGGATTGGAGACGGCTTCTGAGCTTAAAAACCGTTTTCGCATCGACCATATGGTCGATAACATGACGCTGTTAGTGGAGCGTGAATACGGTTCTGCACCGGTAGTCATTGTGTTGCCCGATGGCAGTAAATGGTACGCCAATCGCCATCCCGAAACCGTCAAGTGGGTCGATGGCATTACTGGCGATATTATTTACATTGAGTCGCCTATGCCTGGACCTTGGCAATTGGTGGGTAAAGTCGTCCCAGGTTCGACCCTCAAAAAACTCTCTAAACTCGAAATCGAAGTGCAGCCTTTGCCGCAGCCGATATTCCAAGGTGAGCAAGTGAAAATTGTCGCCCAGTTGATGGGTGATGCTCAGCGTGTGCGCATGCCGGGACTCGACTTTCTGGTGGAATGGACGGCTCATTTTGTGAGTAAGCACAGGGCCGGCGATGAGAACTTTGCCGCGGGTGACATTATTGTTGGTTCCTATAAAGACAATGGTGAAGATTATGATGAAAAACCCGATGATGGCGTATTTACCAGCAATCTCAATGTAAAGCAGCCTTGGGGTGATTATGAGTTTGTGGTACAGGCTCGCAACAACGTGTTTGAGCGGCAGATTTCATTTCCGTTTAGATTATCGCCGCGGCCAATTAATTTAGAAGTCATTACCCCAGACGATCCGTTAACGGGGCAATGGAAAATCATGTTGCACGTCGATAGTGCTGTGCTGCAGCTAGCTGAAACGCATTTTTCCTTTGAGCTAGTGGGTCCTGCGGGCTTACAACTGCCTTTGACCGTTAATGGTCTTACAGAGCCGGACTCTGAATTAGATTTACCGACTGTGACTGAGTTTGGTAGTTATCGAATTAAAGGTTTCGTGGCGACGACGACGATTACGGGTCGAGAAATCGTACTGGATTTGCCAGAACTGTTTTTCAACTTAATTCAGCCGCCAGAGCCGCCACCAAGCGCTGAAGAGTTGGCCGCCGTTGCTGCACAAAAAGCCGCAGAGGAAGAAGAACTTGCGAAGAAAGATGCCATGTTCTGGATCATCACGATCAACGCTATCTTATTGGTCTTGGGCGTCGTGGGATTAATTGTGTGGCGTAAACGCCAAAGTTTAGCGCAGGCCTTAGCTGCCGCTGAGTCACGTTTATTGGAAGAAGCATCGGCGACAGCTGCAGCGCCTTCGTTAGATGAAATCGATCTCACTATGCCAGATGAAGCGGATAAAGACCGATAGTTCGCAGTCACTTAATGTGTTTGATTAATCACTTTGAACTGCGGCGTTTCAGCGATATTTGGGACATAAATCAAGCTCAACTATTGATTTGGTTTTTTTTTAATCAAATGAAAAATCTAAGTAAAAAAACGGTTGACGCCCGCAGGGCTCAACCGTATTATTCTTCGCATCTTAAGCAGAAGCCTTGATAAGTCAGTTAAATTATCGTTCTGTTTAAAGAATCTGAAGCGTGGTTTAATTTTATTAGACTATCGCTTTGACATCAGCGGCCTATCACGCTGGGGTTAGCGGGTTTTGAAACATCGTCAGATGTTGGATATGGAAGAATTTGGAGCGGTAGTTCAGTTGGTTAGAATACCGGCCTGTCACGCCGGGGG
Source organism: Shewanella sp. SP1S1-7 (assembly GCF_031932105.1). Taxonomy (NCBI): domain Bacteria; kingdom Pseudomonadati; phylum Pseudomonadota; class Gammaproteobacteria; order Alteromonadales; family Shewanellaceae; genus Shewanella; species Shewanella sp. SP1S1-7. The sequence goes on along the minus strand of NZ_JAUOEU010000031.1, from coordinate 22,114 downwards.
TCGCGGGTTCGAGTCCCGTCCGCTCCGCCAACATTCATGAAGCCCAAGTTTATAAATAGCTTGGGCTTTTTGATTTCCCATCAGTTCCTATCTCATTTCTTTCTTCGTGACCGTGACCAAAATGTGTCCATTTTGTGACCATGACCCACTTTTGACCGAGGGTCATTTTTAAAATTTTGTTGATCATCTGTAGTGTCAGTCTATTTCACTTTTTATACCAATTATATTAATTATGTGATCTAATTCGTCATCAGTTTTTAATCATATAAAATATGAATCATTCCCACATCGCAGCCTTAGTAAAATCGGAGAAAAGCGCACGCAAACGTATACGCTATCTTGCCTTACTCCATTTCACTGAAGGTCATTCTCGTACCGCCATCGCAAGCATGCTTAAGGTCAGTAGAACCAGTGTCAATCGCTTGGTCACCGCCTATTTAATACGATTGGTATAACCCATGGGCTGACTGGCCTTGACGATGCGCCCAATCCCGGCCGTCCTGCGACACTCTCCAGCCCACAGCTGTTCGTACAGCACAGAAGTCTATCTGCACAAGGTGGCAGGTTGATGGCCAAGGATGTCGGCCTGTTTATTCAGTCTGAATTTGGCGTGACGTTCAAGCAAGCGAATATCTACCGCTTGTTACATCAACTTGGCTTCTCATGGATTACCACTCGCTCTCGCCACCCGAAACAATCTCAGGCTATACAAGAGGCTTTTAAAAAACTTCCGGATGGCAACGATCCTTAACACACCTGGGCACATTGCACTCGATCGCATTGACGTGTGGTTTCAAGATGAAGCCCGCTTTGGCCAACAGAATACCACCACCCGTATTTGGGCTGAGAAAGGGACTCGTCCACGAGCCGTCAAGCAGCAACAATTTGAATCTGCGTATTTATATGGCGCCGTGTGTCCGGCAAAGGGGGCGACACAAGCGATTATTGCCCCGCATGCCAATAGCGAATATATGCGCGAGCATTTAAAACTGATTTCAACCGCCACCGCATTTGGACGGCATGCGCTAGTCATCATGGACGGCGCGGGCTGGCATCAACAGGATTTGGCCGATGACTTTGATAATCTGACGCTTCTCAAGTTGCCGCCTTATTCACCGGAGTTAAATCCGATAGAGCAGGTATGGCAATGGCTGCGTCAACATGTGTTGGCTAATCGTTGTTTTAGTGGTTACGACGATATTGTCGAACAGTGCTCTATCGCATGGAATACCCTCATTGAGAAGAAAACAAGAGTGATAGAATTGTGTACCAGACAATGGGCAATTTTGACCAGTTAGTTAATGGAATTGGTATGTAGTGGCATAGTGAATCTGGCCATAGATATAGAAGTCATTCATACAAGGTACAACTCATAAATCACTAAAATAGCGAAGAAGCGAGCACGTTTATGTCCAAAAGCGAGTGACTTACTCTCAGTCATGCTATTGAGTTTTCTTTGCTGATTAAGAGTGAAACATCAAAGACTGATAGATATGTGACTATTTATGCATATTGTGCTGCGTAAAGGCTTTGTTTCCTAAATCGAGTCAGCGAACAAAACGCTCATCATTGTTCATATATCAAGCTACATAGTGGGTTTCAGGCATATCTAGCCCAGTAAGCTTGTTCAAAGCCCTAATCATCGCGTAAGTTTCTCCCACCTGAGCATTATCATTTCGCATACTCAACATAACACCACCTAGCAGTTGTTTTATCCTGTACATGGCGGTTTCTGAGATTGAACGGCTATGATAACCATACCGTTTTTTCCACTGCTTATTTGAGCCATGAAGCTGTTGCCAACTGACGGCTAAGTTTCGTGGATGCCCTTGTTCCCATAGCGCTGCACCTTCCCTCGGTGGAATGAGCACTAAAGCGCGTTTTTGACGAACGGCTTCGTGACAGGCTTTCGTGTCGTAAGCACCATCACCCGAGATATTGCGGATTTTTCGATGGGTTTGCTTAAGTAAATTGGGCATCACTTCAGCGTCTGTTACACCTGATAAACTGAGTTCTGCGGCAATAATTTCATGGCTATGTGTATCTACGGCAATATGCAGTTTGCGCCACACTCTGCGCTTTCCATCTGTGCCATGTTTCTTCACTTTCCACTCATCTTCGCCATAGACCTTCAAGCCTGTTGAGTCGATAGCTAAGTGCTCAATGGCGCCGCGAGTCTTGTTTTTAAAAGCAATATTGACCGTTTTCGCGCGTTTACTGATGCAGGTGTAATGCGGGCAAGATAATGGGATGTCACCCAGTTTAAACACCGAATTGATAAAGCCCCGTAAGGCTCGCAGTGGCATAGAGAAAATACGCTTAACCATCAACGCAGTGGTAATGGCTAAGTCGCTAAACACTCGAGGGCGACCTTTCTTGGGCTGCTCGACCTTGGCTTTCCACTTAGCAATTGCATCCTCATCAATCCAGAAGGTAAGTGAACCGCGGTTGATTAAGGCTTGGTTGTATTGCTTCCAGTGGGTTGTTTTATAGCGAGGTTTTGACACGGTTGATGGGTAAGTTGATAGGCGATGCCGATCAGATCTGCGGCTACGGTTTTAGTTCAACCTATTTAGGAAACAAAGCCTCGAAAAACTGCAAAAGAGGAAAATTTAAATATTCAGTTTTAAGTTTGAGAGTGGCGATTTGGTAAATACTGAAAGTGTCGAGAAACAGTGCGAATGCGTAATATTTACCTTCTCCCCTCAGTTAATGTTATAAATAATGGAAATATTCTAGTGGCTAAAGGGCTAATAAGCAGCTTTAATAACGTTACGGCAACAGAAATGCGGCCTTCTTGATGATTTGCTAGCGCTTGCCGTTTAGCGAAGTGTAGATGTGGGGGGATGTCAATTGGAGCGCAATATGAAATTACCTAAAATACCTGATGATGAACAAGTTCGTTTAAGTCAGTTACGCGCTTTAGCCATTCTTGATACACCTTCTGAAGAACGATTTGATTGCGTAACACGCATGGCGAAACGTTTATTTGGAGTTCCCATTGCTTTGGTGTCCTTAGTTGATGAAAACCGACAATGGTTTAAGTCATGTTTTGGATTGGATGTTTCCGAAACTGAGCGGAGTATTTCATTCTGCGGCCATGCAATTCTGAACAAAAGCGCGCTAGTCATCAATGATGCAACTCTGGACGAGAGATTTTTTGATAACCCTCTGGTTATTGGAGAACCGTACATCCGCTTTTACGCGGGTCAACCCCTGCGCACGCTGATCGGCCAAGGTTTAGGTACGCTCTGTATTATTGACCAGACTCCACGAGATTTCAGCGATGAGGACATCACGATGTTAGCTAATCTTGCGGGTATGGTGGAGCGTGAAATTATGGCTGTGCAGCTTACAATATCCGATGAACTGACAAAAATATCGAATCGCCGTGGTTTTTTAACGCTTACTCGATACTGCCTTGAAGTATGTAAACGCGGTTCATTTCCCGCTTCGCTTGTATTTTTTGACCTCGATAAATTCAAAGAGATCAACGATGCACATGGTCACGCTGAAGGTGATAGAGCTCTTAAGATCTTTGCAGATGAAATGATGGGATCATTCCGCACTTCTGATATCTTTGCGAGGCTCGGTGGCGATGAGTTCGTTGTGCTGCTAACTAATACGAGTACAGAGGGAATTCAGCAGCTAATTGTACGCTTCAAGACATCGTTAAGGTCGCGTTGCACCTCGGATTGCTTACCTTATTTCATAGAGTTTTCTTTTGGCTTCGTTGATTACGAACCACTTAAGCATGAGTCAATCGAGGATATGCTGATTGAAGCTGATAAAGCGATGTATGAGAATAAAAAAAGCAAACATAATGCGTAGCTCATATCCTCGTTCGACTGGTAAAACATCGGCACTTCGTGGCTTGGCAGTTTTTAGATCGTGGTTTAAAACAACTGTTTTATAAAACCATAACATAGAAACGGTCGTTTAGTTTGGCCTTCTCCATAGATTTTCTCATGGTCGTATATCTCTAAATCGTGCCGTTTAATCACTCTGCAGTCGTTGTGATTGGATTTGATATAGCGCATTACTTTTGCACTAAATTCGATGAATAATCTGATTTAAAAACAAGTTCATTCAACAATTTTAGCTGGCGATAACGCGTATGAGGTATGAGACAGTTCATGCTTCTTATTTGCTAAAATATTGCGGAGTGTCGCTTGTGTCTGCATCTCACGACCGAGAAGAGTATGCCAGACTCGCTACATCCGAGGGTGGCCATATTTATCCAATTAAATCAGATCAAAAAGCTACAAATGGATTACACTATAAATACAAATCAAAAGCGCCAAGTCATTTAACCACTCATAAAAATCAATACAAAATATGGGTTAGCTACTTTAACGATGGTCTTCAAACTGCTTGAGTTGGCATAGAAAACAGGAAAAGGCTCAAAGGATTGACCTGCTTGCAATCTTAGGCAACAACGTGGAATTGAAAGATGGACAACAAGTCACGGATAAACCCAAATAGGACCTCTACCGGACTCAATACATCAGATTAGGCAATAACTATCAAACTCAAACTACTCGTAAGTAATGAGGCTTTCCACATGAGTGATTTTCTCAATGATTGGCTAACCGAAGACACCTGTGAAACAAAAGAAAACAACCACCAACGAGTGTGGAATGTATTAGTGGTAGATGATGAGCCTGATATCGTCAACGTTACCAGATTAACGCTAAACAGCTTCACCTATAAAAACAAGACACTTAATGTACAACACGCCTACTCTGCTAGCGAGGCGATCGAAATCATAAGCCACTCAACTGACCTCGCACTTATATTACTTGATGTGGTGATGGAGACGGACGACGCCGGCCTCAAGCTAGTGAAATGGATCAGAAATGAATTAGGTAATCACATGGTACGTATCGTGTTACGTACTGGCCAACCTGGCTATGCTCCTGAAAAAAGCGTTATCGTTGACTACGACATTAATGACTATAAATTAAAAACAGAATTAACAGCGGAAAAACTATTCACTGTGGTGATCGCTTCGCTGCGCGCCTATGACAGTCTTTGGTCTCTCGAGGAAAACCGCATCGGCCTGATGAAAATTTTAGAGGGCACATCGAGCCTGTACCGCATTTCATCTCTGAAACAGTTTGCCTCAGGTATACCCTAAGTGAGCCGGTGGATCACTCTACACAAGATTGATTCAACTGTAGTAGCAATCCTGTGTAGTTGCGAATATTTCGAATGTTGATATTTTTCGAATATTGCGGATAATGCGGATAATGCAGGTTGAAACAAATTTTTCCATTATTTGAGAGATGAATTATGAACATGACTACTTTGACGAACGCCGAAGAAATCGCAATGGCTCGGTTGGGCAGCCAGGAGTTATCTGCTGTTATTGAAAGTAATGGTGAGGCTCAACAAATAAGTGTAATTGATAAACAAGGTCAATCGCATGATGTCACTTTACCTTCTAGCATATTGAAAATGATGATTGAAGTGTTGACGCAATTGGGGCAGGGTAATTCTGTTAATATCACCCCCATCCATGCCGAAATGACCACACAACAAGGCGCTGACTTTTTGAATATGTCACGGCCAACATTTATCAAGTTATTAGATTCAGGTGAAATGCCATTTACTCGAGTCGGTAATCGAAGAAAAGTGCCATTTTCTGCGGTGATAAAATATAAGCAGCAAATGGAAATTTTGCGTTTGTCAACACTTGATGAACTTTCCAGATTAGATCAGGAATTAGGTATGGGTTACTAATGGCTTCGTATACTGTTCTTTTTGATGCGTGTTTCATGCATCCCACACCACTTCGTCAGCTCAATTTTGTTTTACCTGGGCAGCGCCATGCCCAGCAAAATAACGCTATTTTAGCCAGGCGTAAGGAAGAGCTTGAAGCGGCAAAGGCAAGAAGACCTACGCGCAGCTCCAAAGACGTGAGAAATTGTGAGGCGGTTGGAGCCGTTACCTAAACCCAGATAAAGAACCGATAGAAGGCGCAATAAATGCAGCTTAATATTTAAGCAAAGAGTGACAGCTACCGTGAAAAACACCGCTCCTAGGGGCCCTTGTTTTTATGCATTATGAATGACTATGGTAATAATTTAATAACTGATCCAAGGGTAAGGGTCTAGCGTACAAATAGCCTTGATGTATGTATACCCCTTTGGCGGCGAGATAGTCTGCTTGCTCTTGCGTCTCGACACCTTCAGCGATCATCTCCATATTTGCTTCCTGTCCGAAGGCAATAATAGAATCAAGTACAGGAGCCTTTAAATCTTGAGTGCCAATAGTATCAATAAACATTTTATCGATTTTGATACTGTTAATACCAAGCTGTTGTAAATAACTAAAACCACCAAATCCAGTACCAAAATCGTCTAACTTAAAATCATGACATTGGGGTGCGACAGTATTGATTTCAGCGAGTGCCAATTCAAAAAAAGTAATAGGCTTGCGCTCTGTTAATTCGAATGAAATTCGCTTAATACATTCATCTTGATGGGATTTTAGCCACTCACTAAGTAAGCCTGCCTCTAAATGCTGCGCCACAACATTCACGCTAACCCATCCCTTAAGTCTAGGTAAATCCCTATAAACCTGCTCTAGCAAGCTTTCGGTTATTGATAAGATTAAGCCCGAATCTTCGGCATAGGGAATAAACTGATTAGGTTGTACTAATGTCCCATCAAACCTACGCCAACGTACTAACATCTCTTGACCAACGACTTGCCCAGTTCGGCAATCGACAACGACTTGATAGTAAGGAATAAACTCTTTACGTTTTAATCCCTTCTGGATCAGGGTATCTGTCGAAACCCTTGCAGATATCCAGTTCCAATAGAAGATCACTGCAACTATGGCCAACAATAGGGCAATGATTAACAATGACATACCTGTTTTTAGCCCAATATCCTTATACAGCTTATCCCCTGCCCGGAGGACAAAATCTGCACTAAGCCATGTGTCGTGTCGAGATTGTTCAATAAAAATCTGTTGTTGACTTAAGGTTTCGATACCTCGCGTCAACGGTTTTAGGTCACTATAGGTAATTTGTAACTGGTAGCAATCGGAACATAGCTTTGATAACAGGTCGTTATATACGGAGCTGTTGGTTAATACGACTAATTTATGCTCGCCTAACGGAAACATAAACATCAAATTTCGAGAGCGATCATCGGCCGCCATTGTCGTGGCAATACTTATCGATTTATCGCCGATTAACTGTACATAATGCTGATCAATTTTATAATTCACAGCAGGGCCAATATTTGAACATTTAGTCCCATTGGCCAATTCTAGCTGAATAAACCTCACCATAGTAGGGCTCAATAATGAGCTATTTAGCTGAACAATATCCGCTTCTGAGCAAGTAAATGACAAATTGCTAAATCCATCTAAGTTTTTGAAGTTTTCAATGTTTTCGGAAAACGACCGGCTGATCGCATTCAGATCTTCAGTCACTTTCTGTTTCATTAAGGATGAAGTTAACCAAGGGTAAATTAAGGCTGCAATGAACAGAGGAAATAGAAACAATAACGCTGTATGTAACCAGCGATTAAAACACCAACTCGGAAAAACCCATTTCATACTATTGCACCCACTCATGTTAACCCATGCCATTTTGGCAATACATAAATCCATTTAAAACTAGCCCTATCATACCAATCGAATTAAATATCTGTTCATTCAGCGCGTTGAAACCCGCTCTTAGGGGGCCACACAGGCATCCTACTCCGGTATTGCATTGACTTAAAAGGGCATGACCATTTCTTCGTCAATGCCGCCTTAGATTGAAATGCCTGTGAGGCTCTGAACAGATTAGATATTTAATGTGATTCCACATAGTACATTGAGCTTTTTCTTCGCACCAGTAAAGCGGCCGCTTCAGCTAAGGCTTTCTCCTTATAATTCAATTCTCTTTTCAAGGGGCTTTGTTTCCTAAATAGGTTGAACTAAAATCGCAGCCGCAGATCTGATCGGCATCGCCTATCAACTTACCCATCACCCGTGTCAAAACCTCGCTATAAAACAACCCACTGAAAGCAATACAACCAAGCCTTAATCAACCGCGGTTCACTTACCTTCTGGATTGATGAGGAGGCAATTGCTAAGTGGAAAGCCAAGGTCGAGCAGCCCAAGAAAGGTCGCACTCAAGTGTTTAGCGACTTAGCCATTACCACTGCGTTGATTGTTAAGCGTATTTTCTCTATGCCACTGAGACCCTTACAGGGCTTTATCAATTCGGTGTTTAAACTGGGTGACATCCCATTATCTCGCCCGCCACCTGCATCCGTAAATGCGCGAAAACGGTCAATATTGCTTTTAAAACTAAGACTCGCGGCGCCATTGAGGACTTAGCTATCGATTCAACAGGCTTGAAGGTCTATGGCGAAGGTGAGTGGAAAGTGAAGAAACATGGCACAGATGGAAGGCGCCGAGTGTGGCGTAAACTGCATATTGCCGTAGATACACATAGCCATGAAATTATTGCCGCAGAGCTCAGTTTATCAGGTGTGACAGACGCTGAAGTCATGGCCAATTGACTCAAACGAATCCATTAAAAATCCTCAATATCCTGGGTTATGACGTTTACAACACGAAAGCCTGTCACGAAGCCGTTCGCCGAAAACGTGCCTTGGTGCTGATCCCACATCGGGAAGGCGCAGCGTTATGGGAATAAGGGCATCCACGAAACTTAGTCGTCAGTTGGCAACAGCTTCATGGCTCAAATAAGTAATAGAAGAAACAGAAGGTTATCATCGCCAGTCGATCTCAGAAACCGCCATGCACAGGATAAAGCAACTGCAAGGTGGGAAAGACTTACGTCATTATAAGGGTGCTGAACAAGCTCATAGGGCAGGGTATGCCTGAAACCCAGTATATCGTTTTATTTAAACTGTGATGAAAGTTTTGTTCACTGAACCGATTTAGGAAACAAATCCCAGATAATACACTAGTGCCATCTAATGAAATATTAGATGAGCTACGCCACCATCATTTAAAAATATTACTGACAATTTATCTCAATATTTCATATTCTTACGCTTATAACCACCTCAAACAAAATAGTCTTTTATCTAAAATTTTTATCTCTCGATTCTATTGTTTACTTGTAGGTTAAATTTCAAACACCTTGACAAGAAGTTGCTGTAAATGTAGCATTCCGATCAAAATGAATGAGTATTCATATGTGCACCAAAATGGTGCTTTCGTGATTTTTAACTTAAATTAGGTTTTTTTATGTTCAAGCTGTGCAGTAAAGTCATATTTACGTCCATATTAATTTTAGGGTTTTCAACAAATTCCATCAGCTAATGAAGCTGAATGGTCAATTGGTGCCGGAGTTCTTGCTTTAACATCCCCCTACAAAGGTATTGATGATCAAAACTATGGCCTCCCTTTAATTCATTACAAAGGTGAAAGACTCAAAGCGAGTATCTTTAACTTAGAGTATGATTTATGGCAGAGTAATCGACTCAAGTTGTCATTCGCCACTGAACTAGGTGAAGATTTTTTGAAGGCTTCAGATTCTATTAATCCCGTAGTTAATGCTTTGGGCGACCGTAAGATATCTATTTACTCTGGAGCTAAGCTAACTTATAGCTCTGCCATAGGCATATTTAATACCTCAGCTTTATATGACATATCAGGCCACAGTGAAGGCAGTATTTTCAAAGTTAATTATAGCTATCCATGGAGACTAACTCAGGATTTAACATTGATACCTTCTGTAGGTGTGAACTTTAAGAGTGCTGATGTAGCTAATTATTACTATGGATATAGTAACTATGAGCTAGATAGTACAACAGACTTAGCTCTAAACTTAATAGTTTCATATCAACTGACCAAATCATTAAATGTCAATGCATTTTTAAGACATATTGTATTAGATAATGATATTACTCGCTCCCCGATTGTTAATAGTGATAGTTTCACTATGGCAATGGTCTCAATTGTGTATCAGTTTTAAGTTTAATTTAAATCGTAAAATTTCATAATGGGTATGAGTAACATATGAATAAGATAGTAAGAAGCGGATTTTTGATTTTAATCGTCTTCACATCTTGGGTTGCAGTAGCGGATAGTCCTAATTCTCATGAATATAAACTTGGTGCCTTTACAGGGGCAATGAAGTACTGTGAAGAGAAATATGAGGATGACGGACGCTATAAATGGGCACGTTTACGAGCAGCAGATGAGTTCAGGAAGATGTCGAGCTCAGAAAAGTTAAGCTATGCCTTAGGAAGGGATAATGCTAATCGTAAAGGTCAATATTTAGGCGATAAGTTAGATAAAAATGAATGTCGTTCACTCTTAAAACTCAGTGAATGGAAACGCTTTTCTAAAAAATAGTAAAACAGACCTAGATAACAAAGCACCTATTTCTATAGGTGCTTTGTTTTGTGTGTTTAATCTCACTCTTTGATTGAAGGATATTGTGAAACTGTCACAATTTAGTATGACCTAAATTGCAGCTATAAAAAACAAATTAGTAACATTGTAATTGTATGTTTTATAATTATTTTTTACGAGATATAGGCTTAATCACACGGTTAACTAGGAAAACTTATGAATACATTTTTGAGTAAGAATAATCATTTAAAATCTTTTTTAATCATAGCATTAGCTTCATTTGCCACCGGTTGTGATAAACAAATCAACACGGTAACAACTGATACTTCATTTTCACGCCCAGCAATGATAGAAGAAATCGCTGCTTCTGATGTATCAGGGCTAAGCTTCACTGGCCTAGTCCGCGCAGCACAGAGGGTTGAGTTATCTTTTAAGGTTGCGGGGAAAATTGCTAAAATCAATGCTCAAGAAGGTGTCGCGGTCAACCAAGGGCAACTACTTGCGGAACTCGACGATTATGAGCAAAAAATTGCTTTAAGCTCTGCAAAAACTCAATTCAGCAAAGCTGAAGCTGATTATCAGCGCGGTTTGTCCATTTATAACTCAACTCAAGCTATATCCAAAAGTGATCTTGAAAAGTTAAAAACCGAACGTGATCTCGCCAAAAATAAATTCAATTCAGCTATTGAGGCCCTCGAACACACTAAAATAAAAGCGCCTTTTTCCGGTGTCATCACAAAAAAACTCATGAATGAGTTCTCTGTCGTTCAACCCAATCAAATGATATTTATTTTGCAAAATCTGAATGATTTGGAAGTAGTCATTGATGTGCCAAGTAAACTTTTTGCAGAAGGTAGTCGGAATAAAAATGCCGTCGGACATATTGAAGGTCTTAATGACATTGATTTTCCTCTTTACTATAAATATTTCACTTTAGAATCCGAGCAGTTGACGCAAACATATAATGTGATCCTAGGGTTTTCTGACTTGAAAAATCAAAATGTATTGCCAGGCATGTCGATAAATGTAACACCTGAGGCAAATTCTACTGATGCAATGCAAATATCGCTTCCTCTTAGCGCCATATCTCCCGATAACATGGGTAAAAAATATGTATGGCTAGTGGATATGGATAGCAAAGTTACCAAAAAAATGGTTGAAACAGGAACATTACTTGGAGACAGAATAATCATTACCAGTGGATTACAACCGCAAGATAAAGTGGTAATCGCTGGCGTAAACTCACTCAAAGAAGGGGATATGGTTAGACCATTAGATTCTGAAGGGGCCAAGTAATGAATATTGCAAATTACGCTATTCAGAAAAAGAACAGTCTATGGGTAATCATAATTCTGCTATTAATTGGTGGTTTTATTAGTTATAAAAATTTAGGGCGATTCGAAGATCCTGAGTTTATTATTCGTCAGGCCGTTATTGTTACCCCCTACTCAGGTGCATCTGCCGTAGAAGTAGCAGACGAAGTAACGGAAGTGATTGAAACTGCTGTACAATCTTTACAAGAGCTTAAAGAAGTAAAATCGATATCTAAACAAGGTAGTTCTGAGGTCACCGTTGAAATCAAGCTCGAATTCTCAAAAACAAAAGCGGAACTTGATCAAGTTTGGGATAAATTGCGCCGCAAAGTCTCTGATGCACAAAGAAATCTGCCTACTGGGGCTGGACCGTCATTTGTTAATGATGACTTTGCGGATGTGTATGCCCTGTTCTACGCAATAACTGGGCCGGGCTATACTGATAAACAACTCAATGATTATGTAAAATTTTTACAAAAGGAACTTGCATTAGTCAAAGGTGTCGCCAAGACAGCGACATTAGGAACAAAAACAGAGCAAATTTTTATTGAGCTATCCTCTGAACGCCTACAACAATATGGCGTCAGCCTTGAACAGATATACCAAACTTTACAGCATCAAACGTTAGTCACAGTTGCAGGAGATATTGAACTTGATGGCATGAGGCTTCCAGTTATCCCCAACAACACCTTAAAGACAATGGATGACTTAAAAAATCTAAAGATTGGTATTAATAGCACTAATACTGTTTTACAGCTCAATCAAATCGCAAATGTGTATCAAGACTACAAAGAACCTTTCTCAGTGTTGATGTCATACAACGGTGAACATGCTATCGGCTTAGGTATTTCTAATGTTTCAGGCGGAAATGTCGTCGAAATGGGCGATGCTGTTAAACAACGCCTAGCAGAACTTGAATCCCAACGTCCCATTGGTATGGAACTCAATGAAATATCGATTCAATCGGACTCTGTACGTGCCTCTGTCGCTAATTTTATCGATAATCTTATTGCGGCAGTGGTTATTGTATTTGTTGTTTTATTGATCTTTATGGGAGTGAGATCGGGAATTATCATCGGATTTGTTTTACTACTGACCGTCGCCGGTACGCTTATCATTATGCTGATTGATGATATCGCCATGCAACGGATCTCCCTTGGCGCGTTAATTATTGCCCTTGGAATGCTGGTTGATAATGCCATTGTCGTAACCGATGGTGTGTTAGTTCGTTTACAACAAGGCCAAGATAAACTCTCGGCGATTAAAGAAGTCGTGAACTCTACAATCTGGCCCCTACTTGGAGGGACTGTTGTTGGAATTCTAGCCTTTAGCGCTATTGGGTTATCGCCAAGTGATATGGGGGAATATGCAGGGTCATTATTCTGGGTGATTTGTTACTCCATGTTTTTAAGTTGGCTATTTGCTATCACAATAACCCCACTACTGTGCTATCAGTTTTTAACCGTTGATAAAAATGCTAAGGCTGCCAAAGAAAGTCGTATTTTAACTTTTTATCATAAGATCTTACTCTTAGTTTTACGTAATCGATTAATCACTGGTGCGGTTTTGCTCACGCTTTTACTCATCGCCATTGCCAATATGGGACGTATTCCTCCTGGTTTTATGCCTGAATCCCAAAGAGCACAATTTGTGGTGGATGCATTTTTACCCCAAGGCACCGACATCAACAAAACTGCCGATATGATGGTTAGCATGAGTCAATTAGTGAAACAGAAAGAACATGTAACAAATGTGACTTCTTTCATTGGTAGTGGCGGTTTGAGATTTATGCTCAGCTATGCACCGGAGCCACGAAACTCAGCTTATGGTCAGCTATTGATAGATGTTGATGACTATAAAAACATTGATGTTTTACTGGATGACTTACAAACCGAACTCTCTGTTAACTTTCCTGATGCTTCAATTAAAGTATGGAAATTTATGTTAGGTCGCGGCGGTGGCAAAAAAATTGAGGCGGGATTTTCAGGTCCTGATCCCAAAGTATTACGAGCACTTGCAGAAGAAGCTAAAGCATTAATGAATGCAGATAATAGTCTGATTGCTGTGCAAGATGATTGGCGACAACAAGTCCCCGTTATTAAGCCATATTATATTGCTGAAGTTATGCAACAACAGGGACTAAGCGCAAAAGACTTGAATCAGGCAATAGCACAATCGCTAACAGGCCGACAAATCGCGATGTTCAGGCAAAATGATGATCTTATTCCAATGGTGGTAAGAGCACCGGAAACTGAGCGCCAACATAAAAGAGTCATTGAAAACGTTAATGTATATAGTGCACAAAGTCAGGCTTTTATACCTATTAGCCAGTTTGTCTCGTCTGTAGGTTTGGAATGGGAGGACTCACTAATACGCAAGATCAACCGGATCCCAACTATCCTTGTTCAGGCTGATCCCGCTCCTGGAGTACTGTCTAACGATGCGTTCCTCAGTATCAAAGACAAAATGGAACAAATCATTCTTCCTTCAGGTTATGAACTGAAATGGTACGGAGAATATAAAGCTTCAAACGATGCTAATGAAGGAATTGCGGTATCTGCGCCTTATGGATTTGCAGCAATGATTTTGGCTGTTATTTTCATGTTTAACGCTTTTAAACAGCCTATCGTTATCTGGATGACGGTGCCATTAGCAATCGTTGGAGTCGTTATTGGCCTAGTGATATACCAAACACCCTTTGAGTTTATGGCTATCTTAGGCTTTTTAAGCTTAATAGGCATGATGGTGAAAAATGCTATCGTGCTGGTTGATCAAGCAGATAATGATATCCGTGATGGCACGACCCCATTCGATGCCGTTGTTGGTGCCTCTTTAAGCCGGGCTAAGCCAGTTGTATTAGGGGCTGCAACAACTATTATGGGGGTTGCACCTTTATTAATGGATCCCTTTTTCAAGAGTATGGCAGTCACCATCATGTTTGGATTGTTGTTTGCAACAGTATTGACACTGATTGTGATCCCATTGCTCTATGCAGTGTTATTTAGAATTCCAAAATAACTTACATAGGGAGCCCGAAAGGCTCCCATTTTGAAGAGCATGTTTTTGAGGGATGTAACTTGCAGATCCCATATTTAGAATTTTCTGGACTATTGTCAAGTTTTCATTATTTCTCTGTATAAATTATCGCCGAGGAATAGAATTTTTTGAAAAACGGTATGTTATATCACTACTTTTAAATGAGGTTACTGATTTAATTTATTATTTTTTTAACGCCAGAATTAGTAATGATTGGATATAGATAGATCTTTGATTAAGTAATTTTTTTAACAAAAATGATGCTTTACATAATGTTGCAGAATAAAATAGTGCAAGGCCAATGCTACCTTGGTTGTTTTTATTTTTAAGGATTTAATATGTTATCTAAGAGAGATAGAATTTTAGAAGCCGCAGAGAAGATCGTTGTATTAAACGGGTTTGATGGACTATCGATGCAATTGATAGCAAAAGAAGCCGGGATTTCGGCCGGAACTATATATTTACATTTCACTTGCAAAGATGATTTGATTATATCACTTAGGGAAAAGGTAATAACAACAATTTCACAAAAAGTCCTTGGCGGTATAAAAAGTGAGAACTCATCTTGGGATAATTATCGTATTGTATGGTTTAATATTTTAACACTTGCTAAAGAAAGAAATGCCGATCAACTCAGCTTTGAACAATACTTAAAAATCCCTGGCACATCAGATGAAAAATCGAATGAATACGAGAAATTGCTTTTCTCTCCTCTTTATGATTTATATCAAAAAGCAATAATTAAAGGTGAAATAATTGATATTGGTATCAATTACTTAATTGCCCTATCTTTAGAGTCAGCAGTTGCATTGGCTCGATACTTGAGAAGGGATGCGATTGAATATGATGCTATTCAATTAAATGAAATTTGCCGATTAAGTTGGCGTGCTATTTGTGTGAATAAATAATGTATCACATTTACTTATACACTAAGATTTAAATGTCAATATGAAAAGAGAATCGTAATATTGTGATTTTTATGACTAACGGAATGAATAAGATACTTGCCCCTTGACTAGCTTAATGGCTCTGAATGTTAACAACAAACGAATATAAAGATAAATTAAAAGATGTTAATTTTAACATTTTGTAGGCGATGGTCATGAGTGCAGGTGTTAAAAAGCGAGAAAATAAGGTGCTTGTTATGCATTTTATTAGTTAAGACAATAAGTGATAGATGGTGAAATTAATTATAAATACACATTTTTTTGATGGCCAAATTAGCTATTAAAATAAACAAAGAAAACGGTATGTCTCATTAGCTCATGCTAGATTATACCTTTTAACTTATGTCGTGTTCATGATGTAAGTATCAAATATATTAGGAGGAAAATTGAAAAAATTCAGCGCGGCAATAATATCGACTACCCTGTGTATACCTTTTGCGGTCGTGGCAGAGGAACAAACTCAGTGGCATTACAGCTTAGGTGGTCATGATTTTGCAGTACAGGATTCTCACACATTAGGTGTGAATGTAAGCTTGCTAATCGATCATAAAACCCAAAACAACATCTCGTTTGCAGCATTGATTGACGCTTATGTTGACGTGGATGTTGATAAACTCGATCCTGATCATATTCCTCTTTGGTTTAAATCAGATTACTCAATAGGAAGTGAGCTATATCGCCTCAGTTCCGAATATTCATTTGATTGGCAGTTCGATTTGCAAGGCAAGCGTAATACCGTCAGTTCTGTTGAAAAACAAATTAAGGTATTCCCTGGAATTGCGGCTAACTTTGAAGGACAGCAATTACAGGCTCAATTAAAAGTGGGGGCGGGTTATTACTCACTTGAAATCGATGATGATGTACCAAGGACAAGAGGTTACGATAGAGGTGATTTTGGTAACGATGGCTTTGCCTATAGCTTTATGGGCCGCTTAGGCGTTGATTTGACTGATAAGTTACATATGCAAGTTGCCGTACAAACTTGGCAAGACAGTGAGCAGTGGTTAGAGAATCAATACCGACTTGAGCTAATCTATCAGACTGATTTTTTAGGTTTTGGTGATCAGTTAGTACTGTACACGGAACACACTCAATACAATTTAGATAATTATGCAAAAATGGATGTAAATTCGACTGGATATTTGCCAATTCTACCTTGGGATAATGATACTTTAGTACGGTTAAGCTTAATAATACCATGGTAAAAAAATGAGCAGTAACTTTAACTTAGAAACTATAAGTGTTTGTATATGCTATTTATTATGGTTTCTTTGTTGTTGATTTTAATGCTGGTCATTAGTTGTTTAATCGGGTAAAAATAAATAGTTTGTGATGTGTTGGGGTGTCGTAGAATACTTTTTTATGCGTTTCGATGCAAAATGACGGGTAATTTTCTGCAAGGCTTTACTACTCATATAGTGCTTGGGCTTAAAAATTTCCATTATTCAGCTCAATGATAATGAAGTCATCAATAGTCACTTTAAGTAAGTCAATATTTGGTAAGTATCTACGAGAAGTTATGAATTATATTAATAGAAACACCCTGACAGAGTTAGATTTACATTGGTTTCGTAAATTTAAAGCCAGTAAGAATCTTGATACGTTATCAATACAAGTGACTGGTGCGGAACGTAAAATTGAACAAGATGCTGCACTCTCTCACCGTGAGAAGTTTGATAACCTTACGTCGATTAATACCGCGTTTTGTCTTCGTGAAACTGAAATAAAACGACTCACCGGAGATTGGTCTTAAACTGGACGTTATTGAACAAAGCTGTTGCGCGCTGCTTAACTGTGATTCAGCTAAATGTGTAAGTCTGCCAGTATCTGCTAGACTTAAAAGATGTGATGGAACACTACTATGACAAGGAATTCTCAATGCAACTCATACAAATCAAGCAATGCTATCAATTCGGAAGCGCTCGATACGATAGAGCTAGTCTTAAAAAAGCAAATTCCTATAGTCCTATAGCATACCAATTAATTATGATTTGGCAGCGGCCAAGTCCAACAAACAATTTATGCCCTGCAAACAGCGCGTAAATACTAAAGCGTTAGGGTAAATTTAACTTCAATCAACCAAAAGGGACGTAAGCACAATGCTGTTTGAATTACTTTATACGAGTATCGCACCGGCAGGTTTATCAGAAACTGAACTTTTAAGCATATTAGAAAAAGCCAGAGCAAAAAACAAAGCCTCAGGTATAACAGGAATGCTGGTTTATCATAATCGGGAGATAATGCAAATTCTTGAGGGTGAAGAACTCAACGTCAGGGCTCTTTTTCAAACTATTTTTAAGGACGAAAGGCATACTAGTGTCGAAGTTTTTTATCAGGGGAATATTGACCATAGAGCATTTTCTGAATGGTCTATGGCATTTAAAGTGCTCGATGAAAATACAGTCAGAAAAATGTTAATTGGGTATGAAAATTTCAACCCCGAAAAATCACCTATCAGTATGATTGCGGATAGTCCAAATCGAGGTAAGAGAACATTTCTGAAAATGCGAGATTCGCTGTAAGAAAACTTGTGTGTCTAAAGGTTCTACCTTAACAATTGGCTTAATTCGACCTCCGCTGCGTTGCCCGTTTTATGCTGATCAGCTATGCAGGCACAAAACCATCAACTCCGCTCCGGCATCTATGTCAGGCTTTAACCAATAGAGATTTTAATTCGAACCCCACGAATTAGAGCAAAAAACTTAACTCGCTTCTTGTCCCAAAAGTGAGTCCGTAAATCATTCTAGGATAGTCTGGTTCACAATCTAGTAATCATATGGAATTTAGTATTTTCAAGTAGTTACTAAATTCAGTTGACCTACAAGATAAACACTATGTGCACGAATACAATTTAGACGAGGGCACAGAAAATATGGTAGCTGAATTCGCAACAATAGTAGGATTGCTCTCTGCCTTTTCATCGGGCCGGACTGGGAATAAACAAATAGAGTTGAATGAATTTCTGGTTTGGTTAATGGAGCATAATCATGAAGATATCAAACAAGCAATCGAGGCAAATCATGCTACGACACTTAGCATTCAAACCATCTTCAATAGGGGCTTGGTTGATGTACATGAAAAGCTTGATACTATTTCAGAGTGCCTAGCAATTCTTGCAAGCAGGTCAGATGGGATTGAGGGTTTGGCGCTCGCTTATGTGAAAGAAGCAATCTCAGACCAGGCTCTCGATATCCTCAAATTGATGGAGGAAAATGATAGTGAATTCTTCCTATTGTCAAACGCTACAAGCGATATAAAACAAAGAATTGTATTATGTCCTGGACCTAATTTTTTATGTAATGAGACGCGATTTTTCCAAGATGATTTACAGTTAATGCTTGGATTAGGCTTGTTGGTTGTTCGATATAACTCAAGAGGTAATCCATTGTACTGCTATACTCGAGCAGCCTCAAAGCTCGTTCGGAGCATTGTTTAGTATCAGAGTCGGCTAACAAGACACATCAATTTGCGCCGTTGTGCGTGACGTAACCATATAATTTTCTAATGGTCGCTATTATCTCTAAATCATGCTAGTGAATCATTCTGCACCAGAGTGATTCACTAAAGCAGTCTTGACGAGTGTGTGGTATCAGCACAATGGCAAATGACCCTGTGTTGATTACCACACCCTTGAGGTGTACAATGTACACCTCAAGGGTGGCATAAGGATTTTAATTAGTGAGCCATGCTATTGAGTTTGTCGAAACCTCGATCTTTACAAGACAGATCAAGGAACTTGCAACAGATGACGAACTAAAGGATTTGCAAGCAGAGCTTATTGCTCAGCCGGATAAAGGCGATATTATCAAAGGTACAGGTGGACTACGAAAGGTTAGAATGGCTGTAGGCAACAAAGGGAAGAGTGGCAGTATACGAGTGCTCTATGTCCTTGCTCTGGCCGATAAAATTTACCTGGTACTCGCTTATCCAAAAGCAGTTAAAGATAGCCTAACTGCGGAAGAAAAGGCCAAATTAAAACTAATCGTTCAATCACTTAAAGGAGAGAGCAAATGAGTATATTTAACGAACTTCAAGCCTCCCTTGAAGAAGCGCTAGAAATTCATCGTGGTCTCAAAAAGCCCGCTCGAGTAACTCGTTATGAAGTTGCCGACGTTAAGTCAATCCGTGAAGATTTGCTTAAAGTGACGCAGGCCGAATTTGCTGCCACGATGGGTGTCAGTGTAGACACTGTTAAAAGTTGGGAAGGTAAACGCCGCAATCCTGCAGGATTAGCAGCTAAAGTGCTCGCGACGATTCAGCAAGATCCTAAAATCTACGCAGCCCTTGCTGCTCACTAAAATTATTCAAAGGCCCTTCTTGGGCCTTTGAATTCCCCCTATCTGAATCACTCAAGGATAGTTTGGTTCACGCACATCACGTTGTGCGCGAGCTTCGAGCTTCGGGCTCACGTGCTTTGATCAGGCCGAACAGTTCTGGCACGTTTATGCCCCTTAACGAGCTAACTCAATTACTCTAAAGATCGGCTTTGAACGATAAGTTGACACTGGCTGATAGTAAACTCACAGGGTATGCTACCTTGCAAAGTCTTGCTGATAAATGATACCTACAAGTGAATATGCGAAATTTTCTTATCTTATTAATTACGATTCTTGCTTGTAATTCCTTCGCAGCTACAAATAAGGAACCTAGGGGGATAAAATGGCACATAGAATGTTAATTTGATGTAGATTATCATCACCTGCACACCTGTACTTTAATTGTTTTTTGCGAATTTATTGTGTGCTTAAATATTCAGTTAACGTTTGGTTATAGATAAATACTTAGGTACAGCCAATTATGCTTGACGCTTTCCTAGAGCAGTTACAACAAAATGACTTTACTCGGCACGAAGTTGAACAACTAAAGCAATCTGCAAAGCTTTGTTCTTTGCCTAGTCGGCATATTTTTCACCATCAAGGGGAAGTTGCAAAAGAGATTTTCTTTCTATTAGAAGGAATATGTCACGCAGTTTATTTTACTGACAAGGGCAAAGAGTTTAGCAAACAGTTTTATTGGGAAAATGACTGGATCATTGGTTTTGAAAGCCTAGTTAACCAAACGCCATCACCATACCAACTTGAATCACTTACCCCTTGCTCGATTATGTATCTCCCTATCGAAACATTAAGAACATGGCGTAAGAATAAATACAGTATTTATCTCAAGCTATTGGAAATACAACTGATGTATAAAGAAAACAAAGAGCGTTTTATGTTGCTTTATACTCCAGAAGAACGCTATCAACAGTTCTGTAACAGTTATCCTAACTTGTTAGAGCGTCTCACCGATTATCAAATTGCAGCTTATCTTGGCATTACACCTATCAGCCTTAGTCGTATCAAAAAACGCAATCTAACTTAACAATTGTTAATGCCTAGACTTATTCACCTTGCTACATTTCGGATATCACTATTTGTAAGGCTGAATTGAATGATTACTTGGCAATTCCATCCGTTCCCCCAATTAACAATAATGCAACTATATCAACTGCTAAAACTCAGAGTTGACGTGTTTGTTGTCGAGCAAGAATGTCCCTATCCTGAGTTGGATGGTAAAGATCACCAAGAAGGTGTTTACCACTTACTGGGTTATCAAGATGACAAGTTAATAGCTTGCGCACGCTTAATGTCAAAGGGGGTTAGTTATCCATCCGTCAGTATTGGTCGTGTTGCTATTTCAAAAAGTTCTCGTGGAGGGGGCATAGGGCATCAACTGGTACAAGAGGCTCTATGTGCATGTGACAAGTTGTGGCCCAGAGAGTCAATCGAAATTGGCGCTCAAGAACACCTATCAGAATTCTACCAAAAACATGGATTTATGCCGACTTCTGTAATGTATTTGGAGGATGATATCCCACATATCGATATGAAGTTGGAAAAATAACAGTGTCTTTTTCTGTGGTAAACCTCGCGATTATCCTTCTCATATTAGGTAATCTTGCTGCTTCACTATCTGATGTCGCAGTTAAGTTACTTAATGGGGAGGTATCAACCTTTCAGTACATTTTTATACGACAATTATTTTCTACTTTAGTTATTTGTCCTTTATGGTTAAAGCAACCCAAGCAAAAGCGAAAACTGTATAGCGCTAAACTCAATGTATTTAGGGCACATCTAATTATAATAGGCAGCGGTTGTATGGTAATTGCAATCACTCACTTAACTTTAGCGACGGCTAATGCGGTTTTTCATGCTGCTCCACTAATGATGCTTCCATTATCGATTTTACTTCTCCGAGAGAAACTAACGATTAAGAGCAGTGTATTATCTCTTATAGGGTTTTCAGGAGTTATCGTGGTTTTAAGACCATCAGAATTTGAATTGGCGGCAGTCTTCGCCCTTGTTACCACATTTACAATTGCGTTGTTCAACCTTACCGCGAGAAAATTACCAACGGAGCAAACTGTTGTCAGTACACTTTTTTGGACATCATTACTTTCACTACCGATATCTGGTTGCCTAGCTATATTCTATTGGG
>NZ_JAUOEU010000030.1:0-62989 GCF_031932105.1 Shewanella sp. SP1S1-7 | reverse complement strand
TCAAGCCGATAAAGCGCAGTAAATACGTTCTGTACATTATAAAAAAGATTAAAAGAAGTATTGCAGAGAAAGTCGAGACGCTAATTCAACAAGGCGATTATGCGTCCCAAGGATGACTATTTTTTGACATGCTAATCTATTGAATGTTAATTTTTAATTCTAACCTTTTGAAATTATAAGCTAATTTCAACCTATGTTAGCCTGAGCAAATACCCGCTCGCCCAATGAGTTCAGTATCTTACATTCACCTTCAAGTACGGCAATGATCGATTTTCCCTTACGAAAACTTGCCGGTATCATCACACGCCCAGCTTCACTCACAGGCAAATTAGCTAGCACAGAATTGTGCATAATTAACCCCACGGGCGCGTCATAATATAAAACAGTAACAGTGGCTTGATTTGCTTGCATCACATTTAACTCACATTAAGCAGCGTCTGCTGCGTTATATTTACGTCGCAAGAGAGCTCCTTGTCCTCTACATCTTAAAATATCCCCAAAGATATTTTAACCATTTTTAAATCAACTAATTAAGGTCTTATTCAATTTTTATATTTTTATTATGGCGTACAGAACTGTATCAAACTGTACACCTTGAGCTATTTAAGCACTTCAGCAAAAAGATGCCAATCTATTTCTATTATGTTAATCAATTACTCATCAAGGATCACATATGCAATACATCCCAAGGTGCGTTTTTATGCATTTTTTAGAGTAAATAACCTAAATGTGATGACTTATTTACTTAGCCTTAAATCCCACCCTAAATCCGCCCCAATGTTTACCATTCACAAAAATGGGCACTGACAAGTCGTGCATCACTTCGCCCGTATCCCGCTTGTAGGTTTGCAGTAATACAGGCTCGGTATGAGCGCCGCAGCGGATGCCTGTCGGATCATTAAACAAACGTTTGGTTCGATTATGCACCATATCAACTTCGACCTTACCCGTCAGTGCTTGGCTAAAGCGTTTGTTATGAGTCGGGAAATAACCTTTTTTATCAACGGCTCCCGCATAGATTATTTCGCTGTGTTTTGCCAGAATGGGTTCTTGAATCGTTGGAAAATGCTGATCGGTATAACGATCGAAAGCTGTGCTGTATTTTTGTGGCTGAGTATTGGCAATAGGTTGGTATTTAGGATTAAACAAATCCGTCTCACTAAAACTGCCGCTGGCTAAACCTTGTGCTAACTTGTCACCACAGGCTTTAGCGGCGGCATTAGCCAATTGCAAAACTTGCTGATCGAAGGTTTGTGTATCCCATTTAGACAGCGCTTTAAAAATCCCCTCAGTGGTCAAAGATAAGGTAAAGGCCTGCTCGGATACGCTATGACTCTGTTTACCGGTTAAATTTAACGAATCACGGATTTGAGTCACCGAGCGGCTAATGTCATTAGTGGTATTGTTATATTGTTTGAGCGAATCTTCCATGTCACCTAACGCATGGGCCGATTGGGTCACTGAGGCCGAAATCTCGGTGAAGTGCGCATCTAACTCACCCATGGCGGTGACCACATCGGCGGTTTGCGTTACGACCCTTTCCATCAGTCCAGAGGTTTTATCGGTTTCGCTGCGGATTTCTAATAACATCTTACCGATATCTTGGGTCGCACCCGCGGTTTTACCCGCAAGGCTGCGTACTTCGTCAGCAACGACAGCAAAACCTCGACCCTGCTCTCCCGCACGAGCTGCTTCGATGGCCGCATTTAACGCCAACAAATTCGTTTGTTCTGCAACAGAGTTAATCACTTCGGTAATTTTTTGGATTTCTTCGGCTCGCGACTTAAGCGACTGTACTTGCTCGGCGGCGGTATCAATATCTGTACTCAGCGAGCGAATGGCCGCTACACCTTTTTGGGCTTGGCTACGCCCCTGCACGCTAACACGCTCGGCCTCTTGTGCCTGACCTAAAATATCGGCGGCATTATCGCCAAGTTGGGCCGTAGTATGGCTCAATTGCCCCGCGGCAACGGCAATAGCGCTAGCATGCTCGCCATTTGATTCAATGGATTTGTTCAGTAAATCAATAAAATGTGACACTTCAGCCGAACCAATAGCAATTTTACTGGTTTGCACACTGATATCATGGGCGGGAAGGCTTTGATCTTTTAATGCCTTAGTATTTGCCTCATCGGTGTCGAGCTTAGCCTTAGTTGCGCGCAAACACACCCACACCACTGAGCCAGAGGTGATTGCGCCCAAGATCAGCGCCTGCACAATGCTCGGAAGATGCAGTCCCTCGAGCAATAAACTTCCCAGAGTAATCAGCATGAAACTGATGAAAATTAAAACTTTGTGCTGTATTTCCATATACTTCCCGTAACTGAGCAAGGTAAAAATGAAAGGGAAATGCTAAAAGTCGAATCATTAGCCCTCGTTCAGCCGCTATCGATTACAACTGACTAGGAAGGACTCACCATGATAACGCTCAAGATTTATAGTTTTAGTCTATTTCTCTGAATAAGCTAGAAAATTTATCTCGCTAGATAAACAAAGTAGCAGCTAGCTATCATCAACAGTCTCGCGTGTGTATGGCATTAGACATTAGTATTAATTTCGCGTGATTTAGTCTTAGTCCATTCTCAAGTTTACCCCATCTGAAAAAGCCAACTTTGCCCTGAAATGCGTGCCCCGTCGCCTTCTCGGTAATAAATCACATAGGGACGACTGCACTTATGCCAAGAAAACTGCTAATATCGGCGCAATTTTTTTGAGCTAACGAGATCAAGATGGGCAGAGCATATCAAAACAAGAAAGAATCCATGGCGAAAACAGCCGGTCAAAAAACCCGCATTTATTCACGCTACGGTAAAGAGATTTACGTCGTCGCTAAGCAAGGCGGCGTTGAGCCCGATGGAAACTTATCACTGCGTCGCTTGATTGAACGCGCTAAGAAAGACCAAGTGCCAGCGCATGTTATTGAACGCGCAATCGAAAAAGCCAAAGGCGGCGGCGGTGAAGATTATGATACCGCCCGTTACGAAGGTTTTGGTCCTGGCAACTGCATGGTTATTGTTGACTGCCTAACCGATAACGTAAAACGTACCTTCACTGAAGTGCGTCAAGCCTTCGTGAAGAACGATGCCAAACTCGGCGGCCCAGGCACTGTTGGCCACATGTTTGATCATCAAGCCGTATTCGTGTTTGCGGGCGATGACGAAGATGCAATTTTAGAGCTGCTGATGATGGCTGACGTTGATGTGAGCGATGTAGAGCTGGAAGATGGCTTAATCACAGTTTACGCGCCGCACACTGAGTACTTTAAGGTCAAAACTGCACTGACCGAAGCGATGCCAGAAGTTAACTTCGAATTAGACAACATCACCTTCGTACCGCAGGACATGACTAAAGTTGAAGGTGAAGATGTGGCTATGTTTGAAAAGTTTATCGCCGCTTTAGAAGATTGTGACGACGTACAAAACGTCTATCACAATGCGGAAATTGAAGACTAAGCACCACTTTCGCCTGAAATAAAACGCAGCCCTAGGCTGCGTTTTTTGTTTATAGGTCAATATATTAAGCGTTAATGAAACAACCGTGAAACCCTAACGGCAATACCCTATTCATCTGAGCCGAAGCGATGGGTCCCGCACTGATGTCACTGGCTCGAAACAAAGACAAACCAGACTGTGCATTGTGATAATCGAGCCAAGTCATCAACAAATAGGCTTCATGCTGCTCAGTGGCGGGGATATAAAGCGGCTCTTCGGCAATCTTGTCTTTGCCAAGATAAAACGCGCTATAGCTCGCGTCGCCAAGTGTATTAGCACCGTGCTGGCTGCTGTGTTTTGCATTATGAATACAATACAGAGTATTACTCAGTCCTGATTCAGATTCGGCTTCATATTTAAAATTAGAATTAGCACCAGAATTAGCAGCAGAATCTGATCTTGCTCCAACGCCAAATATCGGGACAAACTCCGAAGCTCCACCCGTTTTCTCTGCAAGCTTTTCGGCATTGCTCGTTTGCTGTGCAGACTCTTTGTTACTCATAGTGTGCTGCGCAAACTGGGGAAACTCCATCATCACGCCGCTGCGGTTAATTCGTGCAGAGGAAGATAACGTCCCCGCAAACTGCGTTTTGCTAGTAGCTGTAAGTGTTGCAGTCAGCGGTACTGTGATCGTCACTAACTCGGCATGGGGTGTTTTTGTTTTTCGGGCGCCCGTCAGTAACCCCTTCATCCCTTGAGTTAAAATTGCCGAATTGGGATAGAGGCAAAGTTGCACTGACAGTTCGCCATTCTTCTCAATGGCTTGGCCAAAGTGAAACACAAATCCTGCAGGCAGTGGGTGTAACTGACGCGCTTTAAAGTCAGCTTTGTCGATAACCAGTAATTGCGATGGCAATTCGGGGCGCCATTTAAAAGCATCGATATAAGTTTCGCCCTCTTCATACACGCAAGATGAAATATAAAACACTAGCTTATTCTCACTCTGCGCGAAGGCATGTAAATAACTCGCCTGCGGTAATTCAATCACTTCCATTCTGGCAATGCTGTCATCGGCTGCCACTTGATACACAAGTAATTGCTTCTCGCCGCCAACATACCAGACACCAAAATTCCACAGTCCACCTTGTCCATCATCGAGTGGATGGGCGGAAAAGGGTAAGCCCTTAAACTTGTCGCCAAAGCTTTTAACGCCGAGCGTGGTTAAGGTCTGCGCATCGAGTCGATAGGGTGAACCCGCTTCCCACAAGGCAAGCAACTCGCCGTGGCGCGGTAATAAACTGGTGTTAGCCACATTCAAGTCATCGTTATTGCGAATGGGTAAAGCATTGGGGATCACTGTGCCTGCGGTGGTGTACTTAAATGCGCCAGCGGCCTCCTCCACTTTAAACTTCTTTGTTTGGATAAACTTAGCCTGATGCTGAATTTGCCCATTGGCCACACTAAACTGCTGCACCATGCCATCGCCATCGAACCAATGCTGATATGCCTTACCTGCCCGAGACATTTTTGCAGGCCCATTACGATATAGATTGCCGCTCAATTGCGCTGGCCACTCGCCCGAAACCTGCATAGTGAGCGGCTGATAGTCGCCTTCAGCCCCATTAAAACCTATGGCCCATGGCTCACGGGCGACCGCTTGTGCGTTATCCAGTGCCAGTAATTTATCCACTGAACTCGCCCAAACAGCAGTCGTCATTAGGGCGGCAGAGCCTGCTAGAAATTGACGTCTATCCATGGTGCAGCCCTCCCTTAGCGAATATGTATAGTGATTTGCGCATCGGCCTGCAAACTAAAGCTGGCGTCTTTAAAGCTCGCAGGCCCAAAACTGCCGGCGTTATTGCTGAAGCCATAGCCTTCACTCGGCACACCTAACATATTGGTATCTAAGCTGTGATTACCGTTTTCATCGTGAAAGACCTTGACCGCATATTGACCATCGGCGAGATCGCTAAATACCAGCCTATGCTCTGTCTTAGTGACGGGCTTTATCATAGATGCGCTGGGATTGTGGCCTGCGGCGTAATTCTCGGCATTGGCATAAAGCTCAACCATTAAGGCGCCGGTTTGTACTTGAATATTATCGATATCCACAGTCAGGGTATGTGCTTGGATCTCTGCGGACATGGTTCCTGCCGACAAGAGCAAGCAAGCTAAGCCTGCGCCCCAAATTGCTGATAACGTCCTTTTGGTCATATTGGCTCGGCGAATCTGAGTTGTTGTCATCGTTAAGTTCACGTGTTTCATGTCTTACTCCTGTTATTTGCGCTGATAAGTAACTGCGATGGAGTTAGCTTAAAAAATCACAGGACTAAAAACAGGTGCCAAAAGTCATGAAACAAGAATTTAACAAGATGACTTTTGGCATAGTGACATCTGGCGCTGATACCTTAGAATGGTCGGCAGAATTGGATTAAGGAATCGTCATTCGTGCTAGAAAATCGATTAGCGAAAGAAGAAAACATGTTGATTGCCGCTGGAGTGCTCACTTGGGCATTAGTGGCTTGGGTTGGGATAAACCAAGCCGCATTGCATACATGGCAAGGCATGCTCAATGCCACGCTTTATGGGCTGTATTTAGTGGCATTTATACTGATCGCTACCGATAAAGTGGCGCATAACAATATGCGGTTTCGTCGCCTTGCCACACTAGCAATGCCGCTTATCGTGCTGAACTTATTACTCACGGCAAACCATGCATTGCTGCCGATCCTCTTCGTTATTTGGGCGTCACTCTTGCCTGAGTTTTTCAATCGCCGCCAAGCTATTTCACAGTTGCTGCTAGCCAACCTTGTTTATTACGCGCTGCTGCAATGGCATTGGCATGAGCAAAGCAATGTGTTCAATATTTTGATCTATCTTGGCTTTCAACTCTTTGCCTACAGCAGCAGCCAAGCAAGGCTTTCCGAGCGTAAATCTCGCTTGATACAAGAACAACTAAACCAACAGCTCATCGCCACTCGCGCCCTACTGAGCCAAGCCAGCGAACAGCAGGAAAGATTAAGGATCTCCCGCGATTTGCACGACATTCTCGGCCACCAGCTCACAGCACTCTCTCTGCAATTAGAAGTACTGAGCCATAAAGCGCCCGAAGAACTCAAACCTCAAGTTAACCAAAGTAAATCCTTAGCCAAAGAGCTACTTGAAAGTATTCGCGCCGTCGTCAGGGCGCAAAGAGTGCAAGTGGGATTGGATTTAGTCCCACCTTTAGAGGCGCTGATGACCCGCTTACCCAGCGTCACTCTCACCTGCAAGACGATGAAACCACTGCAATCGGCCGAACTGACTCAAGCCCTGCTGTTAGTCCTGCAAGAAGGCATCAGCAACGCCGTGCGCCACGGCAAGGCGAATCAACTGCAACTGAGCATGGAAGACTCCCAAAGCGCACTGGTATTGCAACTGAGCGACAACGGCGTGGGGCTAACACGGGTAGCCGCGCGAAACGCATCAGCTAAAAGCGGTACAGGACTTTATGGCACAGGGCTTAGCGGCATGCAGGAAAGACTGCAGCCCTTTAATGGCAAGGTACAGCTAAGGGCGAATGACTCGGCGCCCGGCTGCCAACTCACCCTCACCCTCCCAGCACTCGCTTAACTTTTTATTGAAAACTCTTTGGAATCGCTATGGATACGCAAAACAACATCATCAGTGTCGGCTTAGTAGAAGATCAACAATTGGTTCGCCAAGGCATCGCTAGCCTGCTCGCCATTTCCGACAACATTCGCGTGTTATGGCAGGCCGAAGACGGCCAAGATGCACTCAGCCAACTCGCCAATAATCCTGTCGATGTGCTGCTCAGTGATATTCGCATGCCAAATCTTGATGGCATCGCCATGCTCAAACAGATACGTCAGAGTGCCAATCGCTTACCTGTCATCATGTTAACCACCTTCGACGACAGTGAGTTATTCCTCAATAGTTTACAGGCGGGAGCAAACGGCTTTTTACTCAAGGACGTGTCACTCGACAAGTTACTGCACGCCATCGAAACCGTCGCCAAAGGCGGCTACTTGATAGAGCCTTCGGTACTCAAACAGATGAGTGAGCCTAAACCTGCACCTAGCGTTGGGGTAACTAGAAATGAATTATTGTCGGAACGGGAGCGGGAAATCCTCAGTTTTATGGCGGGCGGATTCTCCAACAAGGAAATCGCCAATGCGGTATTTTTAGCCGAGGGCACAGTGAAAAATCATGTCTCTAACATACTCACTAAACTCGATTGCCGAGACCGCACCCAAGCTGTACTCAAGGGCTTACAACTGGCATTGATCTAACCCAATAGTATTCAGCAAAAGCCAATTGCCATGAGCGCAGCAAAGCCATGCTCAAAAATGAAATCAGCCTTGCTCTAACAGCATGAACTTATAGGAAAGGAACACTGATGCAAAATCTTATCAATGCCATAAGCACGATAGTTAGCCACACGCCAATGTGGGTCTTTGCTTTACTCGCTGGACTGATTTATTTGGGGCTGAGCCAGACAAAGAATCGTCAACTCAGCTTAGGCCGCGTATTACTGATGCCAGCAGTGATGACGATATGGTCTGTGATATCACTCAATTCGAGTCTACACAGCCCATTAGCGCTTATGCTATGGGGAGTCAGTTTACTACTGACGGTGGGTTTAGCTTGGTCTCTGCTGCCTAAAACGCCTGTCAGTTACCAAGCGGGTCTGTACCATATCAAAGGCAGTTGGCTGCCGCTGCTGCTGATTTTAGGGATTTTTATCATTAAATATGCCGTGGCTTACACACTCGCGACACAGGCAAATATCTTAGAAAACCACCTTTTCATCGCCATCACTAGCGCTACCTATGGCCTGCTCAGTGGCATCTTTATCCTAAGAGCAGTTCGCATACTCACTGGCGCGCATCATGCTCAAATTAACGGCTATTCGGCGCACTAGTGCGCTAACACTTACTCAAATTGCAGCCAACAAAAAGGGCCAGTTAAGGCCCTTTTTGTACTCATCTAAGACGATGAGTAATGGCTAAAACCTAACGAAGCTCCATCTCTTGGATAATTTCATGGGCAATGGCTGGCGTTGTGCAGCTCGGAGTTTCATGTAAATCTGCTTTTAGTTGACCTTTACGGTGCTTAAGTGCAGCATCTAATTTTTTCGATGCGGCCTTGATAGCTGGGTACATAACCTCATCGGTACCCGAAGCGGAAATGCGGCTGCCTTCATAATTGGTTCGAATTTCAACCTGATACTCGCCATGCTCTTTCGCAATAATGATATCCAGTGCGATCAGAGAGGGAAAATGAGTGGCGATCTTAGCAAATTTCTCGTTAACATCTTCTCTAATAGAATCAGTAACATCGACGTGGTGACCAGAAATATTTATTTTCATAGGTTGTCCCTTTTAATGTCATTACTTTTATTTTCGCTTCACTACTAGAGCTTGGGGCATACAGAATAAAACACAAGGGATATTGGCAAATATTTCGATCAACTCAGGTATTAGCATCTCCTAAATGTGACAGCCATCAAGAAGTTGAAAATAAAACTGTCCGAAAAATGCGATTAAGTGATTGATTTATAACCAGGCATTGATAGTAAATCAATCACAAAATTCAATGCGACCTAAAGTAAATACACTTAATATTTACGTTGCACACTCTGCTGCCAAAACTGTTGTGACAGATGATGCGTCTTAGTCGATAGACGCGACACTTGGTCGCCCCGCGCCGCCGCATCGAGCGTCTGCTCTAAACTCTGCTGAGCCAAATCGCTGATCACATGAATAGCACGACTGATTTCAGCGGCCACTGAGGTCTGCTGGGTCATAGCGGCGGCATTATCATCACTTAAGGAGTTAATCCTTGATATAGATGAAAGCAACTCGCCAAAAGCAACACTGGCTTCCTGCGCTAAGCCGACCGAACGTTTAACCTGCTCTTGTCCCGCCATCATAGTCGAAGTCGCCCTTTGAGTACTTTCCCTAAAGCGGCTAACAATTAATTCGATTTGCGAGGTGGATTGGCTAGTACGACTCGATAATTGTCTGACTTCATCGGCCACCACGGCAAAACCGCGGCCACTGTCCCCTGCCCGCGCCGCTTCAATTGCCGCATTTAAAGCTAACAGATTAGTTTGATCGGCAATGGCACGTATCACCTCAAGCACTTGGTGAATTGCACGGCTATCTTCTTCAATCGTTTGAACCACATCGGAAAAGTGACTCACTTGCACACTCAACTGATGAATCGCCTCTATGACAGTTTCTAAACGTGAATGACCGCGTTGAGCCGCCTCGTGGCTCGACACCATTTCAGAGGCGGTGCGGTGAATATTGCCCGTCACTTCGGCAAAACTGGCGCTCATCTGCTCCATCGCTGTTGCAGCCTGCGTCGTTTGCTCACTCTGGCTATCGGCGTGCTCCCAAGTGTTGGTAATGGTTTGTTTAAGATTGACACTTTGAGATTGGATTTCACTGGCAGAATCCGCCATGCGGCCGACAACGCCACCAATTTCGGTGATCAAAAAGCGCAGAGCAAGATCCAATTTTCCAATCTCATCTTGGCGGCCGGTATACACGCCCGTCGCCACAGGATCGTCAATAATATTAGTCGCCATCGACACGAGTTTTTGCAGCGGCTGCATCAGGAAATACCATGCTAGGCACGCTATCGTCATCCCCGCAATCGCGGCAACAATGGGAGAATAACTGGCAATCATTGCCGTAGTCATAATCGACATCAGCATGGCCAGCAGTATCTTGCCACTGAAACCTAACCTGTCTTTGCGCAATACCTTAGGTTGCTTACCCTGATTAATATCGCTGTAAATACTCTCGGCGGCTTTGATCTGCTCTGGAGTGGCTTGGCGGCGAACAGATTGATATTCGTGAATTTTACCGTCTTCATACACAGGGGCAACATAGGCATTTACCCAGTAATAACCGCCATTTTTAGTGCGATTTTTAACGATACCCATCCAAGGTTTACCCAGCTTAATTCGCTCCCAAAGGATCTTAAACGCAGCCGCTGGCATATCTTGATGACGCACTATGTTATGGGGATTCCCTTGTAACTCAGCAGCGCTAAACTCGCTGATCTGCGAAAAAGTCTGATTCACATATTTAATGTTTCCCTTCAAATCCGTCGTGGATAGTAGAATCGCATTATCTGACAGGTGTGTTTCACCATTCTTAGAATTTTTATGCATAGGGTTATCAGGCTAGGTCTCGGTAAAAAAGATAACGAGCATTCTGCCAAAACCTCAGTACATCAAAATTGATAAAGCTCACATTGGCAGCATAAAAATTAACCTAACGCTAAACAAGCAGTAACCACTAGATACACCTAAGCAAATAAAAACAAACAATTGTGACAAAGCCAGCAAGTCAGAAAATCCATATCTTGTTTCGCTCACAGTTTTAAGCCTTGCCTCCGTATCGGTTAAATATCTGTACCTCTCCCGCTCAGGGGAATAAAAAAACCACCTTAAGTTCGCACTTAAAGTGGTTTTAAATTCACAGCGAATCCATGGTGAGTTAACCGCGGCTCGCTGCGTTAGCCTAATTAACTTGAGTCACAGTTAAGGTTGGCGATTTAGGATCGGGACCTGTCACAGTAAAGCGATAAGTTGCATCCACTGGCGCATTAAAATGCATATTTGCCCCCTTTGAAGCCAAGACTTTTAACCCATCAAGCGTCACAGCCTCATCCCCCACCACAGCACCAAAATCGACACTAGACCAATCTGATGAAGCAATTTTGAACTCGTTATCACCTGCGATTAACGCGATATCGACACTGTAAACCGAAGCGCCTTGATAGGCTAACGTGTCCACTGTGCCCCAACCATTCATGCCGCCACGAATGTAAACCGTGTTCGCACCAAACATCGCCGTTTTATACACGCTGAGTTTAGGTTCATTACGATTTGACGCATCAAACACAAAGCTGTAGGTATCATCGCTGTCGAAGGTGATGCTCATATTGCCGCCTTTGACCGCCAGCAATTTCTCTTGATTGAGCACGACGACACCATCGGCCTCACCGGTACCATAATCTACGGTAGACCAATCACTGGACGCGAGTTTAAAGCCCTTAGTACCAGCCGTGATGGCGAGATCAACGCGATATATCCCACCGCCCATATACTTGACTTCGTTATCAGTCCCCCAACCATTCATATCACCACGCAGATACACTGGCGTTCCTACAAATGGCTCTTCGTTATAAACGCTTAATACGGGATGGTCCTTATCCGATGCATCAAGGGAGAACACATAGGTTGCCGTTATCCCCGCGGAAAAATGCAGATTCCCGCCCTTCGCTGCTAGCGCTTCGGCCACGCCTTCATCAACTTGCGCGACATCAGCACTTATGGCACCAAAATCAACGGTATTCCAGTCTGCCGAGGCAATTTTGAAATCATAGTCACCGGCATTCAGTTTGATGGCAATACGGTATTCGCCAGCGCCGACGTAGGCGAATTTATCGACTTCACCCCAGCCATTCATGCCGCCACGGACAAATACATCGGTACTGCCATAGGGCACAACATCGGGCGCACCAACGGTAGCGTTTGCCGAGAGACCCAAGCCCTGCGCACCGCTTTGTTTTTTCACAAATACAGCCGTGCTGTAGGCAGGAACCGTAAATGTGCCTTCATTCGCACCCTCACTAAAACTTGCGCCGCGGATTTTGGCATCAACAGAGTTTGCTTGTACTTCGTGTAAGCTAAAGCCTGCTGCAGTCGGCACTGTGTGAGACTGCTCCGTTGCGCTGCCGTTGATCATCACGACGATGGCATCGACTGCCGGGTCGAGATCGCTAAGACCAACGCCGTCGTCCAGACTCATTACGATGACACCCTGTTGCTGACGCTTACCGACGTTATGGAATCCCACACGCTCAATAATGGTCTGCACATCGGTCAAGCGGAATAATGGACTCTGATGGCGTATACGTAAAAACTCGTTAAATACCCCCGAAGCCAATTCGATATCCGACATGGAAGCCGCCGCATTTGGGTTAGCAGAAATACCCGCAATCTGCGTCCATTTGCTGCTGTTATCCTGCGCGAGTGGTAAACCTACATTCCAGTTATTGGTGTTGTAGGTAAAGTCGACATAGTTAAACCAGTCACCCGAGTCATAGCTGTTTCTGTCCATCGATTTTGAGCGCAGTAAATCACCGCCCATTTGCAGGAACGGCACCCCTTGGCTCAAGAGTGGAATACTGGCGGCCATGTTTTGGACTCGCACACGATTTTCAATACTCAAACCAATGGCATGTTTATATTGCAGGATATCCCACAGGGTTTCGTTATCGTGCTTAGAAACATAGTTAATACTGTCGGCAGGATCGAGAGCGTAAGCACTCGGTTGTGAGTTCCAGCTAAAGCTACTGCCCTTAGCCGAATTGCCATTAAAGTCTTTTAGTACATAGTTTTGTAAGTTACCCGCCAATGATAAGCGTAAGGTATCTTGATCCCGCAGGTAGTCATCCTTTGACTCAGTCGCAAACAATGCGCCACCACGCACCGCCTCGCGTATTCTGTCATTAAAGGTGCCCACTTCGGAGCCTGCCATATTGGCTTGGGTTGCCTGTTCGAATAAACGATTATCGGCAACTTCACCAAAGTTCCATCCTTCACCGTAGAAGTAAGTGTCTGGATCGACGGCCTGAACAGCGGTTCTCGCATCGAGAATACCTTGCTTAGGCATGTGCCCCATCACATCAAAACGGAAGCCGTCATAGCCATATTCTTTGGCAAGCAAGACTAAAGAATCAGTGACGAGTTTGCCCATCATTCGATGTTCAGTGGCGGTATTTTCACAACAGGTTGACTGTTCCATCGCGCCAGATACAGGGTCATATCTGTGGTAATAACCAGGAACGACCTTATCAAGCACAGCGTTAGCATTCACGCCAGAAGCGCTCGTGTGGTTATACACAACATCCAATACGACTCTGAGGCCAATATTATGCAAGGCTTGGTTCATTTCGCGCAGTTCAAGCACTCGCGCCGTACCCTCAGCCACTGTGGCATAACTGCCTTCAGGTGCAAAAAAATGCTGCGGATCGTAACCCCAGTTAAAGCCATCTAAACCACGCATAGCATCCACTAATGCCTGCGCATCACTTGAGCCGGGTAAGCTATTCGCCAGAATACTCTCTATAGTTGCTGACTTGTTTTGGGTTTTACAAGCATCGGCCGTATCATTGATTTTGCTGCATAACTTGGCCAAAGTGTCGGTCATTTCGATGCGTTCACTGGCATTTTCATTAACCGTTGCCATATCGGTGGCGGGCAACACATGGAAGTGAGTTAAGCCATTATCAACCAGCTTTTTAAGGTGTTCGACTGGCGCAGAGCCTTGCTCGGTAAAGGCCAAATATTTACCACGGTGGGCGGCACTGGTGCTCTGATCTCGAATACTAAAGTCTCGAATATGCCCCTCATAGATCACCGCATCTTCTGGGTGAGCAATCGCAGCAACGGTTTGGTTATCCCAGCCGTCAGGTTTAAGATCTGCATCGTCCAAATTAATAAACTGGCTAAAACGGCCGTTACTCGACACATTCAAAGAATAAGGGTCAGTGCTTTCTAACGACTCCAGTTTTTTAGTCGTTGGATGGTACACATTGAGCGCATAACGATAATAGAGGCGATTAAGGCTAGCATCACCGCGATAGGACCAGATACCAGTGAGGCTATCTAAGGTCATATTCTCAGTGCTTTTAAGTGTTTTATTGGCATCATAGACTTTCAGTTTTACGTCTTGGGCAGTCGGTGCCCACACTGAAGCAATAATGTTCGCCCCATCGTAAACCACACCGAGCGTAGCCTCATCAGCATCTTGGTCGCCCTGTGTGTAAAGATCATCAAGCACCTTGGCCGCTTGCACATAAGTTGCGCCAACAGGTTTGTCATCGGCATCGTAAGCGACTAATACTAATTGATCTTTTGCAATGGCTTTGGCTTCATCCGCAGTAAAATTAGCAGTATAAGCAGGCCAATCTGCCAGCACTGGCGATAACGCTTTTTGTGCATCGCTTAAGGTCGCGGGCGTTAAGGTCACTTGAGTGCCACTGATCACATTATTATCATCGGCGGCGATATCAGCCTTAGCTGAATAATGCAATTTCACGCTTGTCACCCCCTGTAGATCTTGATTCCACACAAAGGTATTGCGATCTAACCAGTGGGCACTCATACCTGAAATAGAGAAACCTGTCTCTAGAATCGGATACTCATACACATCCGACTCACCGTGAATGGTGAAATTCACGCGAACATACGTCGCATCGTCCTGTACCAGGGACATGGTTAAGTTGTTTTTACCTAAGGCTTTACCCGCATCATCCGTACCGGCATGCACAATAAAGTTGCCGCAGGCACCATAACCTTCCTTCAGATTAAGGATCCAATAGGCGCCATAATTAGGGTCAATACCATCGAAGGGATGGCCGTTGCTCCAGTCGCTGGTATCAAAAGGAGCGGCATAGGCATCACACTTTTCATCGTTCCAAGTATGTAATTTGTACTTAGGATATTCAGCGTTACTCGCAGTATTGTTTTTATCTTTAATGCGATTGTAGTAAAGCACTGCTTGATTGGCTTGCGGGAATACGCTTGGCGCGGGTAACGAGGGATCTAAACCGTTTATACAACTCTCGTTTTTAGGATCAGGGAATTTAGGCGCCTTACAACTGATAGGCGTTGGTGCAACGCAGCTTGTGCCCGTGGCATCGGGCACCATAGGCACATCGCAAGTTAATAGCACTTTACCCGGTTCAGATGAATCACTGCCGCCACAGGCCGAGAGTAAGGTCATACTCAGAGCTAAGGCCGACAGTTTAATAAGATTAGAGATACTCAACATGAGTGGTTTCTCCCAATTTGCGAATAAGACGCCGTGAAGCAAAATGGCGCAACATGTAATGGATTTAGGCTCTGTGCGTCTAAGCACACTAACTGATGCAATGGATTACAGGGCATAGGTGAACCCCAAGAAAAATTCGCGGCCAAAGTACTGTAGGGTGCCGGTTTTCTGCTCGGTGCCGAAGTAACTCTTAGTCGGTTCATCTGTGAGGTTATTGACTTGGAACAGTACGTTTAAACCGTCCGTTACTTGGTAGGAGGCTTGATAGTCCATCACGGTTTCGGAATCGAAGTTCACCACTTGATCGTTAATCGCCACCTGTTCAGAGACAAAAGCATCACGGTAACGAGCGCTGATACGAGTTTCAAAGCCCTCATAGCCATAAAACAAGGTTGCACTGAACACATTATTCGATAACCCAGGTAAAGATTGAGTCGCACTATCACCGCCTAGGCTGGTAATGGACTGCACCTCACTCTCGGTATAAGAATAACTGGCGTTAAAACCTAAACCGGAAAATAAATCGGGCAAGGAAGCAAACACTTGGGTATAAGCCAACTCTAAACCGCGAATGTATCCACCCTCAGCATTATTCATTGCAGTAGTGTAAGTGCCATTACTTGTTGAGGTTTGCACCCCAGTAACAGGATCGACGATGTAATCCGGCACGTTGAAGCCATTCCCCTTAAAATCGAAATTGGTGATAGCCACAGTATCAATAAAAGAATCAATATTTTTGTAGAATAGCGCCGCGACAAAGGCGCCTTCATCAAAGTATTTCTCGTAGGAAATATCATATTGATCCGCATAGAAAGGTTTTAAATAAGGGTTATTAGTACTGGAACCATTGATGACCCCATCGCTATTAGCCGTTGCGCTCGCATCTCCCGCCAAGCGGTTAATGGGCGGACGCGACATCACTTTAGCGGCTGCTAAACGGATTTGAGAATCTTCAGTGATCTTAAAACTAAGGTTAAGGGACGGTAGATAATCAACATAATCTATCCCTTTGATTTTAGGTGCATAGTAGTTATTTACTATGCCTAAATCATCGACAATGTACTGAGCGCCAAGCTCTGGATGTGCACCAACATTCTCTAAGACAGTTGCAGATTGGTCTGTTTCAACACGGCGTAAACCGAGATTTCCTGTGACTGGAATACCACCAATCTCGGTATCAAAATTAACCATAGCATAAGCCGCAAACACCTTTTCGAACACCTCCCCACTTTGCAATACGGTCCAAGAATAGTTAGTGGTATAGCCCTCAGCATCGAGTACACCATCGGCATTTCCCCAAGTTTGTACTGGTTGTGGGATACCTTCAGGGAACCAAGCCGCTAGCGCAGCGTCGAGATCAATGGCGAGATAAGAGGGGAAATAACTGAACTCACCCTGCCAATCGACGACCGAGGCCATATCAGACGTCAGCTTGAGTGGTGGCTCAGCGCTAGAGAAAGCGCCATCATTGCCATATTCAAATACCGAGCGGCGATTGGAGTAATTGCGATCAGAGTAACGTACACCAAACTCTACTGAGCTGATGTAATCATTCTCAAGGTCATATTTAAAATCAAGGCGATAAGCCTTTACCGCATCTTCATTCTCATAGGGATAGATGCCGTACTTACTCACCATCACCCGATCCAGATCGGTGAAAGCATCGGCTTGATTAAAGCCCACATCGGGCAGATTAAGCCCGTTAAGTTGATAACTAATCGAGACATTATCATCGAAAACTGGGGTATCAGCATTAGCATCGACAGCAACGTTCGCCCATAACAGGCCATTCCTAAAGTTACTTTTGGCTGAGGAATAGGAAATATCGGCGGCGACATTCAGTCTGTCTGTCACTTGCCAGTCAGCATTTAAGCCAAAGCTATTCACTTCATCAAAATCTTGGTTATCGTCGTTTACAGTCTCAACTCGGGTGTAGCTCTTTGAGGTGCGATTAAAGGTTCCGCCAATAACAGAATTGCCATCGAGTACAGGATTGGCAATCGCAGCGCCTGAGCCACCAAACTTAACCCTGAATCCTCGGGCAAACGATTCGCTATCGAAACGTGATAAAAATGCATCGGCCTTGAGCTTAAAATTATCCCTAGGTGCCCACTCAATCGCGCCCATATAACCGTTACGAATTTCAACGCCACCAAGGTGCTGTAGCTCAAAACCCTCGCTGATGTACTCATTCTCAGGGGCATCAATAGGACCGTTGGTATCATTAGCCAGTCCATCAACTTCTTTGCTGTCGT
Organism: Shewanella sp. SP1S1-7; assembly: GCF_031932105.1. Classification (NCBI taxonomy): domain Bacteria; kingdom Pseudomonadati; phylum Pseudomonadota; class Gammaproteobacteria; order Alteromonadales; family Shewanellaceae; genus Shewanella; species Shewanella sp. SP1S1-7. The sequence continues at coordinate 45,439 of NZ_JAUOEU010000030.1, read as the reverse complement.
TATAAGCCAAACCGATAAATTGGGTCGCAACACTGGGTTGTTTTAGACGGGCATAACCTAAAGCCACGCCTAAGGTATCATCGAAGAACTTACCCTGATAAGACATACTCAATCTGTGGCCATACTCGTCAGCACCATACACTTCACTAGCTCTGTCGTTGTACATACCACGGGCATTTACCAGAAAACTATGGTCTTTATCGGATTGCAGTGGGCTGACTGTTTGCAGTTCAACTGTGCCTGCAACGCCCCCTTCAATGAGTGAGGCTTTAGGGGATTTGTACACAGCGGCGGATGAAATCAGTTCAGACGGGTATTGATCGAACTCGATACTGCGAGTACCACTCGTCGATACCTGTTCACGGCCATTTAAGGTTGAAAAAACAAAACCGCCAGACATACCGCGAATGTTAATTTCCGCCGCTTGTCCACCGGTACGTACCGCTGAAATACCGGGTAAGCGGGTCAGCGCATCCGCCATTGATACATCGGGTAAGGCGCCAAGATCATCTGCCGATAATTGCTCTGAAACTGTGTCGCCGTAACGCTTAGCATCGAGGGAATCAATCAGACTTTTGCTGTAACCTTTAACCTCAATACGTTCGATATTTGCCGCTTCATCGCTGGCTTTTTTGTTGGTTTCGACACTCTTGGTATTCGTGTTGGTATCGTTTTTTATATTGTCGTCTTGAGCTTGTTTGGCCTCCTGTTGAGTTGGCGTAGTCTCTGCTGCAAAGGCTAACTGCGGTGTATACACCACACTAAAGCCTGCTGTCGCGAGAGCCATGGTCAAGACGCTGAGTTTACAATGACGCATTTGGCATTCCCCTATGTCATAACGACTTGTTTTAACCCGATGTTCTATTCACCACATCAATCCAAGAAACATAGGGCAATCAAAGTGTCATACTAACGGTGTAGCGTTTTTCGCCTCAATGGGATGCATACGTATTCATAACTTATCATTCACAATATATTAACCATAAATTTTTAGCCTTTGATTTAAAAGATTTATATTCAAAGCTAAAAAAATACAAAAACACAACCTAGTAACAATCTGCACCTCCGTTAGCCCAAGATCACATATTTACATTCGAATCTAAATGATATCGTTTATCATTTGGATTAACTAAGTTATACTTCTCGCGGTTAGCTATCCCCTGTTAATAGAAATGCATTCACCGTTAAGCCGAGTCTTCTGCCGTTAAACCAGAAAGCTCAAGCACACTTTGCAGAATTAACCGTAACGGATAGCCATAACGGACCCATATTGGCTCGAAATGAGAAGTGGCACTTATGTCTAATACACCCGCGTTTGAAACGTCAACGCAATCATCTGCAGTGCAAACGCGCTCTTTCTCACTGATTTCACGGGGGATTGTGCAAATTGCGCGATGGTTTAAGCAAGAGCAATCGCAGTTTGCCTTCAAAGTCTTTGCCCGCGCGAGCGCCGCACTGCTGGCGGGTTATATTGCGGCGGCCACCTTGGCTTGCCTGCTGACAGTCGTGCTACCAATGCCCCGCTTCGAAAGCACAATAACGGCCAATATGTTGGCTTTTCTGTTTTATGCCATCGCCATTATTTACGCTTTTTGTGTACGTAAAACCTGGCATGCATGGCGAGATCTAGGCCTAGTGAGTTTGTTATGTTTTGGTTTGCTTCAGGTGTGTGGACAGTAAGATGAAAGAGACATTTTTTAGAACCTTATCTTGGCTACATACTTGGGCAGGCTTGCTCGTGTGCTGGGTGTTATTGTTGATCTTTTTTGCGGGTAGCTTGAGCTATTTCCGCCATGAAATCAGCCTTTGGAACGAACCCGAATTACACCAAGAGGTTTATCAAGACTATCAAGCCGATACGCTCGCAAATCAGCTGGATAAAGGCCAAGATTATATCGCAGCGCATTCGCCCGAATCGGCGCAGCGCTGGATGATAGGTTTTCCGACCGAACGTAAGCCCTTTCAAAGTGTGAGTTGGCAATTGCCACCAGAAAAAGGTCAACGTCGCGGCAAAACAGAAGAACATGTGGCCCTCGCCGATGGCAGCGGCATGATCTCAGAAGTGCGCGCAAGTCGTGGCGGCGATTTCTTCTATCGTCTGCACTTTGACTTGCATTATATGTCCGCAATTACGGCCCGATATATCGTCGGTATTTGCACTATGTTTATGCTAATTGCCCTTATCAGCGGCATAGTGATCCACAAGCGGATCTTCAAGGATATGTTCAGCTTTAGACGCGACAAGGGCGCCCGCTCTTGGTTAGATGCACACAATGTGAGCTCTGTCATCGCCCTGCCCTACCATCTGATGATCACTTATACCGGGCTTATCACCCTGATGTTGATCTATATTCCGTGGACGGTGGATACCGCCTATTCGGGTGACAGCCAAGCCTTTTTAAAAGAGCTGAACCCCGCCAGACAAACCGAGAAAGCCACGGGGATTAGCGCACCACAGGTGCAGCTGAGTCAATTACTGCCGCAGGTGCAAGCCGCTTGGGGCGATGCGCCGATTAAGCAAGTGATAGTCTCATACCCTAAAGATCAAAATAGCCAAGTGACCTTTTACCAAAACACAGGTAAAGATGTGACCGATGAGGCCAACATTTTGATATTTAACGGGGTCAATGGTGAGCTTAAGTATGCCAGCCCGCATGAAGCCTCGGGAGCATCCGCTACTTACGACACTATGATGTCGCTACACACGGCGCGTTTTGCCGCCCCGCTATTACGCATATTGTTCTTTTTCTGCGGCTTATTGGGTTGCGCTATGGTCGCAACAGGCACCTTGATGTGGGCCATTCGTCTACGTCAAAAACAACAGAAAGCCATAGAGAAAGGCGAGAAACCAAGCTTAGGATTACGTCTCGTCGAAGGGTTAAACTTCATGTTTATCTTAGGATTACCCTTAGGCGCTGTGAGCTTCTTTTACGCAAATCGTCTGCTATCGACAAGTTTTGCAGGCCGCTCCGAATGGGAAGTTCACAGCTTCTTTATCGCGTTAGCGGCAATGGGAGTGTGGGCTTTCTTTGGCCGTTCACGTCGCCAGTGGCAAGCTGCATTGATAATCACAGGCAGTTTGTGCTGTGCACTGCCCGTGCTCAATGCCTTCACATCGCCGAGCAATCTCATCGATAATATCCAATCCCATCAATGGCCTTTAGTCGGATTTGACGTGCTCGCCATTCTACTTGGCGGCGCTATGCTATTTGCCAGCAAAAGATTAACTTTAATTGCTAAAGCCCCAGCCAAGCGCCCAGCAAGACCCGCATTCAATGCGCCGAATACCAAAGCGAATAAAGCACGCCGCAGCGAGCCACAAACATCCCTAGCCAACGAACTTACCTCGCCGTCTTCATTGGAGGAAGCCAAATCATGATGCCAGAATTTATCCCTGTACTTGGGATCTTAGGCTTAAGTTATCTCTCACTGGCCCTGTTCGCCTTAGCTAAGTTTGGCCATTTTAAGGATGTGTTTAACCGTCCACCAGCACAATGGCAAAGCCATTTACTCACCTTGTTTGCTTGGTTATTACTGGCATTTAGCTTAAGTGCCTGCGCGAGCGATCAAGGCTGGGCCTACGGTAGCATTTTATTTATGGGGATCATTTCCCTCGCGGCCATGCTGGTCATACTGACGTTAAGCTACAGCCCGCGCCATTTACCGATTGGTATCGTCGCTGGCAGCGTACTCACAAGCAGCCTATTACTGAGCGCTGGGCTATAACTTCTGTTGCACTAAGCTATAACTTCCTGCCGCACTGGGCCACAGGTCATGGCTAAGTGCGCACCGCTAGGCTATAGTGCCCTGATGTCCTTCAGATAGGAGAAAATAATGGGCTTTAACTTAACGGTTAACTGGCAAACCTCGCCCGCCGAAGAAGGCGAATTTTGTCGAGACCACAGTATTACCTTTGGCAGCGGCCAGACGATTCAAGCCTCGTCGGCACCGGAATACAAAGGCAATGGGCAGAATGTAAACCCAGAGGAAAGCCTACTGGCGGCGTTATCCTCATGCCATATGTTGACCTTTCTCGCGATTGCACATCTTAAGCGCTTACCAGTGACGTCCTATGTGGACAATGCCACTGCAGAGCTGGGTAAAAACGAAGCGGGCAAGTTGGCCGTCACTAAGATGGTGCTGAATCCTAAGGTCATTTTTGCCGAAGGGGTTGAAGTCAGCCAAGAAACCCTTGAGAAAATTCACGAAAAAGCACATGTAAATTGCTTTATCGCCAATAGTTTAGCGACAGATATTCATATCAAGTTTTAAGATTTGTGCTGATGTCTACGGCCCGCTAATGGTTTCCTAAGCGGGCTTTTTTATTGCCGCACCGCAGATCATTACCAGTCGGACTCATTACCATCACCAAATCTCCGCCGGCCCTCCACAGAGTCTTACCCATTCGCACCCCCGAAATTTCTCCATGGTTCAGCTCATATCCAGCTTTTAAACCGTACGATTGGTATAACTTAGTGCCAACTGCTGGAGTTAAACGATGCACATTCAACCACTATAGCGACAGGAACAAGCCAAGGGATTTCAGCGCCAACGGCCTATTACCTAAGCCATAACGAAGACGCGAGAGCGATGACAGTTAATCACCTTGCCCAACAACAGCAAGTGAACACTATGCAAATCTACGCAGAAACGAGTAAGAATATTAATGAATGGGCATAAAAATGGGTGTTGTCTCGGGAACTAAGAGACAACACCCTAACTTTGTACGCGACTATGCTAACTGAGCTACCTTAAATTTTAGTTAAATACTGAATTTAAATATCAATTACTTAGCTTTTATATCCTGCGCCATTCCTTTTACTGGCAGAGGTTGCGCTTTTAAAGCTGGAACGGGCTGCTTAACCAACTCATCCTTCAAATAGCTTATCGCTGTCTCAAGCTGCGCATCTTTACCGTTATAGGTGGCGAAAGGTAAGTTATCGACTTCAATATCCGGCGTTACACCATGCCCTTCCAGCACCCAGCGACCATCCATTGCATACTGTGGATACTCGGCCACTCGCGCCATACCTTTATCGGTCAGCGAATTTCGCCCAGATAACCACACGCCCGCACCTGCCGTTTGTTTACCAATTAGCGGTGCAATACCCAGCGCTTTAATTCCCGCTGAGAAGGTTTCACCGTCGGAATAGGTCAGTTCATCGGTTAACACGACTAAATGGCCACGGAAGGTTTGCTGCATATTGGTGTTTGCCGTGCCGTGGGTCGGTTGCCAAAACGCCCAAGCGCGGCGCAATAACTTCTCAATAATCCAACTGTCGATATTGCCGCCGCGATTACGGCGAACGTCGATAATCAAACCGTCTTTATCGTAATTGGTATAAAACTCACGGGCGAAACTTTCAATATCGCCGCCGCCCATGGCATATAAGTGCAAATAACCAATCTTGCCCTTACTCGCATCCTCGACCACAGTCGCGTTATGGCTCACCCAATCTAAATAACGTAATTGGCCATCAACCATAGCGCTGACGGGCATAACGATGGTTTTATGGGTTTGGCTGCCACGCTTAAGTTGCAGTAATACTTGCTTGTCCTGTTGATTGCGCAACAGCCGCGTGACATCGGCCACGTTCGCCACTGGCGTGCCATTGATGGCCAGCAGCACATCGCCTTCTTTGGCATCGACTTCGATACGATTTAACGGTGAAGCGTTAGCTGGCAACTCAGGATCGTTACTGTAAATATGCGCAATTTTAACGCCATCTGCAGTTTGCTGTAGGCGCGCACCTAGGCTAGCTGCTTTAGCCGCATCGGGATCTTTGGGTAAATCACCGCCGCGGACCTGTGAGTGCAAAGAATCCAATTCGCCCATCATTTGCATGAAGATATCGTTCAGTTCGTTACGGTCAGTCAGGCGGTCAAGCAAAGGTTGATACTTAGCTTTGGTCGCTTGCCAATCGAGGCCCCGCATCTTCTTATCGAAGAAAGATTCTCTGTGCATCAACCAAGCATCTTCAAACATTTGTTGCCATTCAAGCTGGGGAGAAATCGCTAATTGCCATTGATCCGTTTGCACTTTGGCATTGTCGGTATCGCCTAGCTTATCGCCACCGTCAACGATCATCAGTGCCTTGTCATTGCTGAACTTACGCAGCATCAGCTTTTTGCCATCGGCAGAAACCGCATAATGGCCAATGTCCTCGGCAAAAACCTCGGCTTTCGGACTTAATGGATCAAACTTGATGGTCATCAGACTCGGTTCGGCGTCATCACCCATCGCTTGGTCGAGCACATAAAGCCTACCATCGACGGCGCGCAGTTCACTGTAATTGCCTGAATCGATAGGCACTTGCCATAGGCGCTGCGAAATACCAGACCAATCGATTTTCACCGGATTCGGTTTATCCTTAGCATCGGTTTTGTCAGCTTGGTTAACGCTGAGTTCATTGGGTTTACTAAAGGGGAATTTGGCATTGTTAACTAAGGCGATGGCGAAAATTTGGCTGCGTTTATCAAACACTGGGCCCATGTTTCTATCGCCCCAAGGTGAACTTGGCGTAGCACTAAATTGGCGATTTGACAGGAAATATAGCCACTGACCGTCACTGCTAAAGGTTGGCGAATAGGATTCGTACTTATCACTGGTGAGCGTCTCGACCTTATTTTCATCCACAGAGTAAAGGACGATTTGCGGTCTTTGTTTACCGATTTCTGACTTAGTTAATGCGATAAAACGGCTGTCTCCGGACCAGCGAATATCAGCATAAGGTCCAAGTCCCTCGCCGTTAGTGATGATTTTCTGATTGGTATTTTTCTTTAAGTCGAGCAACCAAACATTGCCATCGTTATCGTCGTGGGCGATAAATCGACCGTCATTGGACAGATTCAAACTCATTCTTAAGGTATGGCCGTCCTTCGTCAGCTGCTTAGCGCCACTGCTGCCATCGGCGGGGAATTGCCAAATTTCCTGTTGGCCTGTCATATCGCTAAGCGCATAAACCGACTTGCCATCTTGACTCATAATCGCGTTTCTAACTCGATAAGTCCCCGGCAGCGCAACTTGCACTAAGCGCGAACCATCAACACCCGCAATAGCCACATGGCTGCGGGCGGTGATCACCACTTTATCGCCAGCAAGGGCTAAATCGGTAGAGGATGCATAATCCATAGGATCTTTCACCCAGTGCTCACGGCGCTGGGCAAAATCGGACGTGAGTTCGATATCGAGTAATGCGTCTTTCGCGGCCGCAACATCAAATACATGGATATCCGCACCTAACTGGAAGACCACTTTGCCTTGATCCATCCGCGCGCCGCGGACTTGCCAATCTTTAAATTGGGTCAACTGTTTTGCGTCTGAACCATCGAGCGCCATCGACCAGAGGTTGTCGTTACCATCACTGTCGCTAATAAAATACAGCCTGTCTTGCCATAGCATAGGTTGACGCACTGAGCCGTCGTGCTGGCCGCTGAGCAACCGGGCTTCGGTTTTGCTACCAAGTTTAAAGCGCCATAATTCGCCCTTTGCGCCGCCACGGTACACTTTGGCGTTATCCCCAGTGACTTGTAGACCAAAGCGGGTGAAGTACACGTATTCGTTGCGATCATCAATCACACCTTCGACCGCATCGGCTAAGGGTAAATCTGTAGTCGTGAGGGTTTTAGGATCGACGCTGCGCAGCATCCAATTATTCGCAGGACCAAAACCACTGTCGGTAGAATATAAAATCTCGCCTTTGGCGGTCCAACCCTGAACACGCACACGGCTATTCTCAAAACTCACCCGTTTAGCCACACCACCCGCAACCGGGATCACATACACTTCGCTCGCACCTTCATAATTGGCCACGTAAGCAACCCACTTACCATCGGCTGAAATGGTCGCACCTAGCTCCTCTGCGGGTAAACTCGTTAAGCGAGTCGCCGCTTTTTGGCCTAAGGTCTGAGTCCATAAATCCCCTTCAGCGGTAAAGACTAAGGTTTGATCGTGCAGGGCTGGCGCGCGGTAATAGCCTTGATTACTCACCGCATTGGCAGCGATGGCTTGGGCCGCAGTGAATGTACCTAGGGCAAGCATACAGCAGGCGACAGAATGGCGAAGTTTCATAAATGACCTCTATCCTATTGTTATTTTTAGCAATGGACTCTTTAACGACGAGATTTTGCTAGCAGAGTGAGCGAAGACATTCTTGCCATGGGCTTTTGTAAAAAAACGCAATCAAACCCAAAGCATGACAATTTAGCTCACCAAACTAGCAGAATTTAATAGAGAGTTCAGTAACTTCGAGCCAGAGAAGTTTTAGCAAATGTGTCACATCTTAAATCGCGGGAAAACAACTGAGTAAAAAACAATATTCTTTAGTGCAAATAACCAAAAATCATAGCGTTACCCTGTTGCACTACGATAAAAAATCATCAAAAGTGAGACGTGATTAGCGCAGTTGAAGGGCAAGTATTAAGGACTAATATCAAGAACTAATGTTAAGGGCTAACGTTAGGCATGATTACGGGCTGACGTACAGCGTCTTTAATGGACTGCTTAGGCGGCTCATATTGGATTGTTTCGCTAGTGACATTTGTTGCCATTTATTGATCACGCGTGCAATTTCACCGTTATCCATCAAGGCCTTAATCGCCTGATTAAACTGCTCTAACTGGCTTGGCGTCATACTCGCTTTACTGAGCATTAAATGGATATGGTTTTGATCTAACACTAATTTGAGTGGTACTAGCTTAATATGTTGATGCTGACTGGCAATATAGGGCATGGCCATAGTATCGCCGACGATCATATCCCCGCGACCATAGGTGAGCATTTGTACCGACTTATCTGAGTCAGGGCTCAATACCAATAAATGCTCCTGCTCTAATCGATATTGAGACTCTTGATAATCGGCGCCATACCAACCGCTTGAAGGCACAAGCAGGCGTAACTTTTTGGTAAAAATGTCCTCCCACTTATCGACATTGATCTGATCTTTTTGCTCATCGAGCACGAATAAGCGCAGCTCTTCGTCTCGATAATAACTGGAAAAATGCGCATAAGCCTGACGTTCATCCGTCATTGTCGCTCCCATCAACACATCTAACTGTCCAGCTTTCAGCATCTGATGCGATCGCTTAGCTGGCACATTGATAAAATTGATTTTGCAACCAAGATACACGGCAAATGCCCGCATCAGATCCACATCTAAACCTTGAGCTTCTCCTTGGGGATCTTGCCAAGCATAGGGAGGCCAGTCGTTATAACCGACTTTAATGGTTTTATGACAGGGTAAAGGGCTATTAACCTGCAACGCACTTTTGGCGGGCAAAGCTAAAAAAAGCAGCAATAAGACAGGAACGTATTTAAACAATGACATAGGCTAAGTTACTTGCCCCTTAAGTTGGCGATCCTCTCCTGATGAAGATGAAGCAAAACGGTTCAACGTCAGGCTTCCGCGGTGTTTTAATACCTAAATAAGCGTAGTTGGCACTTAGACAGTGCGCCATAAACACCAGTCAGATCATAGTAATTAACCGAAATAGGGCGCGGAGAATAACAACAAAAAAGGACAGTAGCTAGTTTAACGCGTTTAGTGTAGCCGACTTAATGCACTTGCCATAAAGACTCCGCCTGAGTAACTAAACTCAAGTTGAAGGTTAAGCTCGCTAAATCTGACACTTATAAATAACAGCAACAACCTTAGTGGGATCGCCCATATCAGTCTGTAACCAAACGATGTGCGTGCCGCCCAATTGCTCTCCCTGAGCTATGGCAGACTCTTTGGCTTCATCTAGATTATTCTCGCGGCGGCTCACCCCTGTGACGATGGCAAAACTGTCGCAATGGGTCACTTCAAAATCGTAGGCCACATTTATGCGCCGATATAACTCACGTTGAGCGGTTGCACACCCTGAGGTTAAGACGCAAAAACAGACACTTAATAGAAAAAATCTAGACAAATCAATCAACCCACTGAGTAAACACGCGGGTGAACATAAACAATTAAAACCAATAAAATTGTGAACTTGATCACATTTTTATCACCAAAGACAATACAATAAGTTACAAATATTAATTAAATATCATGTAGTTAAATAAAAGTTCTTTTATGCTTACCTGCAACACAGTTTCATCAATTTATCGTTATTTTGCTTACATCTGTAAAAAGTGCGCTTATAAAAAAATGCATTTGTAAAAAGTGTACTTGTCCAAAATTGTGCTGATAAAAAAGGGAGCTAAGCTCCCTTCTCTTCTTTAACGCTATGTTATCTCACCGCTAGGCCAATACTTTAAGTACAAGCAGCTTAGGTTAAGATCTTGAATAAGTGCGCTTTCAGTGCGGCAAAATCAGCGGGTAAGTCAGCCGACAAGATAGGTTTATGGGCAACGGCCTCAAGCTCAACCGGCAGTGGTAAGTTAAGATTTAGCTCTCTATCCACCACATCCTTAAATTTCGCAGGATGCGCCGTACCTAAGAATATACCCACTTCGTCAGGCACTAAGGTTAAAGACAAGGCTTTAGCTGCAATCGCCGCATGGGGCTCAGACACATAACCTTGTGCATGCAACTCAGCTAATGCCAGTGAAGTTTGCTCTTCAGATAAACGCATGCCCACTAAGTTACTCAGCGGCCAAGCTAATTTCTCACAAATGGCTTCCACTCGCGGCCAGTTACTTGGCTCACTCACATCCATCGCATTAGACATAGTCGCTTGGGTTTGATTGGGCTGCCATTGGCCGTTTTCTAAATAGCGCGGCACAGTATCATTCGCATTGGTTGCGGCGATAAAGCGTTTAACCGGTAACCCCATGGCTTTGGCGAATAAACCCGCCGTCAGGTTACCAAAATTCCCACTTGGCACTGAAATCACAGGATCGGCATCGTGGCGCTGTTTAGACTGGGCAACGGCTTCAAAGTAATAACAAATTTGCGCGAGTAAGCGACTGATATTAATAGAGTTTGCCGAGTTCAAGCTCAAACCCTCGCGGACTTCTGGATCATCAAAGGCGCGTTTAACCAGATCTTGGCAGGCATCAAAATCGGACGATACGGCAACTGTGTGGATGTTTTTGCCCAACGTCGTGAACATCTTTTCCTGTAGCTCACTGATCTTACCCTTAGGATAGAGCACCACCACATTGACTTTCTCAAGTCCATAGAAAGCATCGGCAACCGCGGCGCCGGTGTCACCCGAAGTCGCAGTCAGAATGGTTAAGCGTGTGTCGCCGACAAAGGTATTGACACATTGCGCCATAAAACGTGCACCAAAATCTTTAAATGCCAGAGTAGGACCGTGGAACAATTCGAGGCAAGCGCGCTGCTCATCGACGGCAACCAAAGGTAAATCGAAGTTAAAGGCACGCTCAACCAGTTCATCGACCGCATCTTGGCCTAATTCAGAGGCAAGCCATGCACCGAGCACTTTTTTACTGCGCTCAACAAATGGCAGCGCCAGCAGCCCTTCAATATCGTCTAAGACCGGAATTTGGGTGGGAAAGAACAAACCTCTGTCCTGACCTAAACCTAATTGCACTGCCTCTTTAAAGCTCACTTTCTGCGAAGGGTGTTTTAAATTATATAGTTCCATGCTCACTCGACCTTTTGATGCTAAGCCTTAAATGCTAATTCTTGATGCATGCTCTTTATGCATAAGATGGATATTTAGCCTTAATGCTTAGTCTTGATACTAAAAATAAGAATTAATCGACTCTACGCGTGCCTTGCTCATCGAGGCGACACACGTGGGCAAAGCCACCCACCTCGGTTAAATAATGCTGTTCTAACCAAGCTTTAGCGGCATTTGCCGTGGCTAAATCATCGGTAATCGAAAACAGCGTTGGGCCACTGCCAGAAATCCCCGTCGTCAACATGCCTAAATCGGCTAACGCGGCTCTAGCATTGTCGTAACCGGGAATCGCGGCGGCGCGGTAAGGCTCGGCTAACACATCTTTTAACACGCTGATCGCAAGCTTGGCATTTTGCTGGTAAGAGGCATGTACAAAGGCACTTAAATAACGGCCAAAATCGATAGTGACACTTTTATCGTATTGGTCGGGCATAAGTTTACGCATCATCGCCGTTGAGAGTGAAATGCCTGGATAGGCCACAACCCAATACCATTCTTTAAAACTCGGTATCGCTTCACATACAGTGCCCGGCACATTGAGCATCAATTGCATGCCGCCCAAATAACAGGGGGCGACGTTGTCATAGTGCACACTGCCGCTGATCTTACCTTCAAACTCGCCCATCAGTTCCAGCAGGGCTTGCTCGCTGTAAGGTCTGTCAAAATGTTCATTCAAGGCATATAACGCCGCTACGACTGAACTTGCACTCGAACCTAAACCACTGCCAACGGGCAGGTTCTTTTCCAGTGTCAGCGCTACGCCTTCATCTGCTTTACCAAGCGCTTCTAAATACTCCTTACTCAGTGCGGTTAAGAAGAATTCGGCACATTGGTACACAATATTGTCTTGCGGATTTTCAGGCAGTTTATGGGCCCAAGCACCAGTCTGCGCCAGACTCACACCCGACTCTGCCGCCGCGATAGTCACTCTGTCGCCCAGTAAACTGCCATCGATAGGCGCCAAAGCGGCGCCCAGTAAATCAAATCCGACTCCCACGTTACCCATAGAGGCTGGAGCATAAACGGTCAAACTCATACACTCACCTCACGAGTCCAATTCAAGGTTCTTAATACATCGGCAAAAGCGCCAGCGGCAGTCACTTCCGTTCCCGCGCCATAACCGCGCAGCACAAAGGGAATGGGCTGATAATAACGGCTGTAGAATGCCAAGGCATTTTCGCCGCCTTTAACACTATAAAGAGGATCTTGTGCATCGACTTCGGCGATACGCACACGGCACACACCGTCTTCAATTTGCCCCACATAACGCAGCACTTTACCTTGGGCTTTGGCCTGCGCCACTTTAGCGGCAATAGCAGCATCAACCTGCGGCAAACGCGCCATAAAGCTTTCGACATCGCCTGAATCATCAAACTCGTCGGGCAATACAGATTCAACCTGCACGTCACTGAGTTCTAGCTTTAGTCCCACTTCACGGGCAAGGATGAGCACCTTACGCGCCACATCCATACCACTCAAATCATCACGGGGATCGGGCTCAGTAAAGCATTTTTCCCGCGCAAGACCTGTCGCCTCGGAAAGCGTCATACCTTCATCGAGCATGCCGAAGATAAAGGATAAAGAGCCCGATAAAATACCGTTAAACTTATGCAGTTTATCACCTGCAAATAACAGTTTTTTCAGGTTATCGATCACAGGTAAACCCGCGCCGACTGTGGTTTCGTATAAAAATTGGCGGCGCTGTTTTAAGGCCGTTTGGCGAAGCGCTTGGTAATAAGCATAATCGCGTGTGTTCGACTTTTTGTTCGGCGTGACCACATGCAAACCTGAGTTCATCACATCCAAATACAGATCCGATACTTGCTCGCTCGAAGTGCAATCCACCAGCACTGGATTAAGCAATTGTTGCTCTTTCACCCATGCCAGTAACGCTGGGATATCGCAGGCTTGCTGACTATCGGCAAGCAAACTAGACCAGTTGCTTAAATCGATACCCGCACTGTCGAGTAACATCTTATTCGAATTCACTATGCCGCAAACACGGATACTGATGTGCTGCTCTTTGAGCATGGCAGACTGTTGTTTTATCTGTTCGAGCAGGCCCGCGCCCACATTGCCGCAACCGACTAAAAACACATCTAAATATTGCTGCACATCGAAAAAGCCTTGATGACAAGCCGCCACCGCATGCTTAGTCTTACGCTGCTCGATCACTGTCGAAATCGAGCGCTCGGACGAACCTTGGGCGATGGCGATAATGTTCACGCTTGCCTGTGCTAACGCTTGGAAGAAACGCGCCGCCACCCCTTTATGGGTGCGCATGCCATCACCAATCAAGGACACAATTGCCAGTTCATGGCGCATAGCGATAGGTTCAAGCAAGTCACTTTTTATTTCTAATTCAAATTCTTGCTCTAATGCCCACTTCACTTTGGCCGAGTCAGACGTCGCCACACAGAAACTAATACTGTATTCAGAAGAACTTTGAGTGATTAAAGACACAGACACGCCGCTGCGGGAAATCGCCGCTAAAGTACGGCTCGCCATCCCAACCATGCCCTTCATACCTGGGCCTGAAATATCGAACATGGTCTGGTTATCTAAATTGGAGATAGCTTTAACCTGCAAGCCGGTTTCATCGGCTTGGTTTGAAACCAGAGTGCCGGGGGCATCGGGGTTAAAACTGTTTTTGATATAACAGGGAATATGGAACTGAGCAATAGGGGCAATCGTCTTAGGGTGCAATACTTTAGCACCAAAATAGGACAGCTCCATCGCCTCTTGATAGCTGAGCTGAGACAAGAGTTTAGCGTCGGCAACCACACGGGGATCGGTATTATAAACACCGTCAACATCGGTCCAGATTTCACAACTTGAAGCATCCAAACAGGCGGCGAGCACGGCAGCAGAATAGTCAGAACCATTACGGCCTAACGTCACCACTTTGCCCTGTTCATCGGCGGCGGTGAATCCCGGCATCACCCATACGCGTTTTTCACCTAATGCCAACGCGCGAAACCTTGGCTTACTCACAGCGATATCAACGACAGATTCTAACGGACGACCACGACCTAAAAATAAGGCGCGTGGGTCAAGCTGAGCCGAAGTGATCCCCTTTGATATCATCACTTGTTCCATCAAGGCAGCTGATAAACGCTCACCTGCGACCACGATTTCAGCGCGGATGCCATCGGGACACTCTTGCAGTAATCCGATACCACGTAATCTATCCTGCCAGATCACTAGCTGGGCATTGAGTCCAGAAAAAAGCTGTTCGCTTTGCTCACTCGACAACACTGAGTTAACGGCGTCTTGGTACAGCGAAGTAAATACCCGCTCAACGTGCTGCAGCACAGGTAAATATTCTTCACCTTTAACGGCTACGTCGACCATTTCTAATAAAGCATTCGTCACAGTTGCAGGGGCCGATAGCACTGTGGCTACGGGTTCTAGCTTAGATGACTTGGCAACGATATCCGCAGCCATCGAGAATCGCTGCCAATTTGCAAGCGAGGTACCACCAAATTTCATTACTTTCATCTTGTTCTCCTGTACCGCGCCCGACTAAGAAATAAGAGCTATAAACAAAAAAGCCCGCTTCTTTGTGGGAAGCGGGCTCATTGTTAAAATTCTTTAGGGTGTATCAGCCCGCCCCCACTGTTGTTGTAGTGGTGGTTGTAATAATGGTAGTTACTACGAAACCTAGGCTATGCATGTGTTTGGGCTAATCCATGTTAATTTCTTGATAAACAGAATTGCTTTTTTTACCCGCGCTTGTCAACCCCTAAAATGGATTATTTATCAGCAAATCTTCACACTCGATAAAATACTGTATCAAGATTAGTTAATATAAAGTTTTCTAGGGGTAAAAATGCGATTTATGCAATAGATAACTGTTGACGTTAACGTAACAAAGCGAGAAAGCTATTAGGTAATCACTTATTTTTCAGATAATTATTTATAGTTCACTTTTAACTAATGCGTTATTTGTTCTACCTCATCACTCAGACCAAATTGACAGGCTAACGCGCAAAAATCACATTACACATGCTGCACCGCGTAAAACTGGCTTTAATCTGCCGAAAAAAAAGCTGTGCGATATCTAACATAAGCCACTTCAAATTATCGCCAGCACTAAAAAAGCACGTTATTATGCGCGCACATTCCGAATTGGAGGCGATATGAAGATCACTCAACACAGCGCGGTAACCATTCATTACCGTTTATCAGATCAAGAAGGCAGACTATTAGAAGACTCTTTCGACTCTGAACCTATGCTATATCTGCACGGCACTGAAAACCTGATCCCAGGTTTAGAAGCCGCATTAGATGGTAAAACCAAAGGCGAAAAACTCGATGTCACTATTAGTGCCGAAGAAGCCTATGGCCCTTACCACGATGGCCTACGTCAAGCCGTGCCATTAGAAGCCTTTGGTGATATCGAAGATATCGTCCCAGGTATGCGCTTTATCGCCGAAACTGAAATGGGTCAACGCCCAGTTCAAGTCATGGAAGTGAAAGACGATGTGGTTATCGTCGATGGCAACCATCCTTTAGCGGGCCAATCGCTCAATTTCAGCGTCGAAATCGTTGACGTTCGCGAAGCCTCTGCCGAAGAAATCGCCCATGGCCACATTCATGCCCAAGGCGGTTGTGGAAGCCATGGACATGATCACGATCACGGCGGTGGATGCTGTGGCGGTTCAGGCAAAGAAGAAGCTGGCGGCTGTTGTGGTGGTGGTTCTGACCACGATCATGGACATCACCATGAAGATCACGAAGCCTGTGACACACCTAAAACAGGTTGTGACGGCAATGGCGGCTGTGGTTGCCGCGGCTAGATACAGATTGATGCTCAAGGTGAGCTAGAAATAGCTCATCCCTAAGCGATTGAACTGCCATAGTTTAACCTTTGAAGATGCGCGCCCTTAATTTAAGGTCGTGCATTTTTTATACGCAAGCGTTTATACTATTCGTAATAGATAAATAAGTGACTGGTAAATTGAAGTATTCAAATTTTATATGAATATTTTCAATTAGATATTGATATCAACCTGAGTTAAGCGACGGAGTGCTTATGTTAACCAAACCCCTTTACGAGATTTTGCCTTTTGGCTACATGGCGCTCGGCAGTTCGAGTTTTATTGCACTCGACATCGACTATGCCCTAGTTGCGGCTACAGTAGTGTTCGTCTTAGGTGCGAGGATCTATGTTATGCGTTCTCAAAACCGTCGAACTGACTCGGTAAGACGTCGTAAGTCGGGCTATCTTCCCGAGATGATTTATAACTTCTTACCTTTTATCTATCTCATAGCGGCATTGGCTATCTTTAAATTCCTTCCCAAAGACCTTTACCCAATTCTGGCCATCTGCTTACTTAGTTATGGCCTATATATTCTGGTGCGTCGTTCACTCTATCGTCGCCATAAGCTGCCCATCACGCCTTAAGGCTGTTACCAAAACAAGCACAAATGATGTCCACAGGGCTTGTTTTCATAAGAGTACTAACCAATCAATTTTTGAACTTTCGCTCTATGGTCGGGAGACATATTTTTCAAGTAATTAGAGCAACGGGTGATCGTCGCAATACTCACTTCATATTCTGCAGCTATGTGCCTTTGGCTCATATCCCCATCCAATAACAACTGAAATACCTTTAAGCGTCCAGCAACGGCACTACGCTCTTCTTCGGTTAACAGTAAATGAAACAACACAGAAAGATCTTCATAATTGCTGTGGCTCAAAATCTTTTCTAATACTAGATCCCAGTTTGCTCGCATAATAACCCTCATAAGTACTGTTCAAGCATTACATTGGCAGTCTAACAGATTTAACTCCAGCACGGTCTACTTGATTGCTCTCCTCAAACAGTTACTAAACCACAGCTAAGACGATCAATACTGACACTGTGACACCTACACGCATATCTAACACCAATAATATTAAATATCTATTCATTCAGCGGGAGTTCAACGCGCTTTAGACAAGGCGAAGGCTTGAAAGCATAGTGGTCTCTGTCAAAAGCCTTGAACGCAGCATGAAGCGCGTTTCCATGCCGTTAACATCTGCCGCCCTTAGGAGGCCTCATAAACATCCCACTCCCGTGCTGCATTGACTTCCATTTCTACGCCAATGCGCCTTGGATTGAGATGCCTGTGAGGCTCTGAACTGATTAAATACTTCATGTGATTGGTATAAGGCAAAAGATAGTGATACCAAGAGAATTAGGCTGAAGCGGAGAAAGCCAAAACGGGTTAAACCGCCACAGATTTAAAAATAAAAAAGCCCTGCAATTGCTTGCAGGGCTTATCTATTTTGGTGCGCGTGGAAGGAGTCGAACCTCCGACCGCCTGGTTCGTAGCCAGGTACTCTATCCAGCTGAGCTACACGCGCAAACTCGTTTTTGTACTTCTAATAGATCCCATCATGATTGAGTCTAGGATAAGCACTTTTATCTCGCAAATTTATTCTATTCCCCTCGACTAAGAGAATAGAATGGCGGAGAAGGAGGGATTCGAACCCTCGATGGGAGTTAAAGCCCATACTCCCTTAGCAGGGGAGCGCCTTCGGCCACTCGGCCACCTCTCCGCGTTTAACGCTTTAAATCAACAAGACGTGTCTCGTTAACTATATTGGTGCGCGTGGAAGGAGTCGAACCTCCGACCGCCTGGTTCGTAGCCAGGTACTCTATCCAGCTGAGCTACACGCGCATGTTAAACGGTAAAACACTAATACGACCTAAATCATATTAATTTAAATTGGTGCGCGTGGAAGGAGTCGAACCTCCGACCGCCTGGTTCGTAGCCAGGTACTCTATCCAGCTGAGCTACACGCGCATGTTAAACGGTAAAACATTAATACGACCTTAATCATATTAATCTAAATTGGTGCGCGTGGAAGGAGTCGAACCTCCGACCGCCTGGTTCGTAGCCAGGTACTCTATCCAGCTGAGCTACACGCGCATTTTAACATTTTGCTATAAGCAATTATCTACAAAATTTCTAACTGAAATTCAAAACTGATGAGTTAAAGATTAACTAATGCAGAAATGGTGCGCGTGGAAGGAGTCGAACCTCCGACCGCCTGGTTCGTAGCCAGGTACTCTATCCAGCTGAGCTACACGCGCGACTTGTATCTAAGTTTACTTTTTCAATAAAAAATGGTGCGCGTGGAAGGAGTCGAACCTCCGACCGCCTGGTTCGTAGCCAGGTACTCTATCCAGCTGAGCTACACGCGCACTGTTTTCTATCTGTAAGAAATGGCGGAGAAGGAGGGATTCGAACCCTCGATGGGAGTTAAAGCCCATACTCCCTTAGCAGGGGAGCGCCTTCGGCCACTCGGCCACCTCTCCGTTTTCTTGGCGCACATATTACTGTTTGACGAAAATAAGTCAAACCCTTTTTCCGAAACAAATTCCATTTGAACTGTTTTTAATCACATTGCTGTTATATCAAGCCAATGTATTGATTTACGCCAATCTTTCGACCTAAAAAATAAAAAAGCCAGTTAAAAAACTGACTCTTCTGTTGCCGTAGTACACTTGCCAAAACAAGGTACTAAAAGTTACCACCTTCCGATGGTGTACCTGATTTTTCAGATTGAATGCGTTGGTAGATTTCTTCACGGTGAACAGAAACCTCTTTTGGTGCATTCACACCAATACGCACTTGATTGCCTTTTACCCCTAGCACTGTAACTGTGACTTCATCACCAATCATCAGTGTTTCGCCAACACGACGAGTCAAAATCAGCATTCGATAGCTCCTTTATTTCTTAATTCAGCTTACACACGGCACTCATCCGGTAGATGGGCTTATTATAAGGTCAGCTTAGTACAAATTAATAGTATTCAATACTCAAACGGTTATTTAATTACACCTTATTTAGCTCGAAAGCGTGATGTAACGCCCGAACCGCCTTGTGTAAGTCCCTTTCATCGATAACGGTTGACAATTTACTCTCTGACGTCGTGAGTAACTTAGCATGAATAGTTTCATTACCCAAGACTTCTAACATCTTAGTCAATAATCCCATTTTTGCCTGTAAACCTTTGCCAACTAAAGATACTTTTGCACGTTGCCGTTCGATAATCAATGGTCCGAGAGCAAGGCTTTCGCTTAAGCCTTCGAGCTCATTAAGCAGAGTATCAACCTTAGCTTCAGCGAGCATAAAACTGACTCGACCCGAAGGATCATCCTCGTGGATCCTCAATGGGGAAATAAATTCCACATCGATCTCCAATCGCGTTAAACAGCCTAATAACGCTTGATAGCGTTCACTGGTAGTAAACAGCCCTTCAATAGTCAGCGTTGCCAGCGCCTTATTAATCGCAATACCTTGAACTAACGAGGCAATAGTGAGTTCAGACTCGTCGCCAAATTGGATTAACGTCCCCTGCCCAGCTTCAAAGCTCGACAAGACTCGCAATGGCACACGAAAACGCTCGGCGTATTCGACTGAATCGGGATGCAATACTTTGGCGCCTAACTTTGCCATTTCGAGCATCACATCAAACCCAATCACATCGAGGCGACGTGCACTGCTATCGATATTCGGATCTGTGGTAAATACCCCAGCCACATCAGTAAAAATCTGGCATTCATCGGCTTCTAACGCTGCCGCTAAGGCTACAGCTGTGGTATCTGAACCACCGCGCCCTAAGGTGGTCACTTCGCCTTGAGGATCGATGCCTTGAAACCCTGCAACGATCGGCACAACACCATCGGCAAGCAGGGATTGCAAATACTCAGTATCCACTCGCTCGATGCTGGCGCGGCCAAATTGACTATTAGTATGAATTTGTACCTGATCGCCCGTAAGGGATTTCGCCTTTATGCCGCGGCGCTGTAACGCCATCGACATCAAGGCAATGCTCACTTGCTCACCCGTTGACACTAACATGTCTAATTCGCGCGCCGAGGCCCGCGGATTAATTTGTGCTGCCAGTGCAAATAGTCGATTAGTCTCACCCGCCATTGCAGATAAGACTAAGACTTGCTGCTCACCATTGTGAGCTGACTTTGTAATCTGCTCAGCGACCGCTTCGATACGTTCAATAGAACCCACCGAAGTGCCGCCGAACTTTTTCACAAAAAGCTTGCTACCACTAAGCTTTCGTTTTTGGGGCACAGCAACCTCTTAAGCTAGACGCTCAGTAATCCAAGGTAATACTTGAGCCAATGCCGCATCCAGATTTTCTGGCTGGCTACCGCCCGCTTGAGCCATATCAGGACGACCACCGCCTTTACCGCCCACTTGTGCAGCGACCATAGCGACGAGCTCACCCGCTTTGACTTTACCGATCAGATCGTTACTCACACCGGCGATCAGGTTAACTTTCCCTTCCTGCGCGGTGCCAAGCACGATAATGGCCGATTTCAATTTCTGTTTTAATTCATCTTGCAAGCCGCGTAATGAACTTGCCTCAACGCCGTCTAATTTTTTGATCAGCACGTTAACGCCATTAACTACAACGGCATCGCCCACTAAATCTGCACTCGCTGCGGCAGCTAGCTTGTCTTTCAGCTGCGCCATTTCTTTTTCAAGTTGCTTCATTTTGTCGAGCTGGGCTTTTAATTTAGCGACAACTGAGTTGGCATCGCCTTTCAATAAGGCCGCAGCTTCTTCCAGTTCAGCTTGTTGCTGCGCCACATAAGCCATAGCAGCGGCACCAGTCACGGCTTCGATACGACGAACACCTGCTGCAATACCCGCTTCAGAGGTAATTTTGAATAAACCGATATCGCCCGTTCGGCCCACGTGGGTACCACCACACAATTCGATAGAGAAATCGCCCATAGTCACAACACGCACTTGTGAGTCATATTTCTCACCAAAGAGTGCCATAGCGCCTTTCTCTTTAGCTTCATCTATGCCCATTTCAGCGGTTTTAAGTTCATGGTTACGACGAATTTGAGTGTTAACTAATTCTTCAACTTCTTTTAATTCAGCGGCTTTTACGCCTTCGAAATGGGAGAAGTCAAAACGTAAACGCTCAGGATCAACCAATGAACCTTTTTGCGAAACGTGAGTACCGAGCACTTGACGCAGTGCAGCATGCAATAAATGTGTAACAGAATGATTTAACTGAGTACGGTGACGCAGTTTTTTGTCGACTTTTGCTTCAACAACTTGGCCAACACTCAAGTTACCTGTAGCTAACACACCTTGATGGCCCGTTGCTTGACCGTACTTTTGCGTGTCATTAACGGTAAATTCAACACCGTTCGCAACCAGTTGGCCTTTATCGCCCACTTGACCGCCAGATTCCGCGTAGAAAGGTGTTACATCGAGCACGACAACGGCTTCATCACCCGCTTTGATCGCCGTCACTGACTCACCGTTTTGATAAATCGCAGTGATCTTAGCTTGGCCCGCTAATTCGGTGTAACCACTGAATGCGGTTTCAGCATCGATTTTCAGCGCTGCGTTATAATCTGCACCAAAGTTACCGGCAGCTTGTGCGCGGCTACGTTGTTCAGCCATGGCGACTTCGAAACCTGCTTCATCGACAATGATGTTGCGCTCGCGACATACGTCAGCGGTCAAATCCATTGGGAAGCCATAGGTGTCATACAGCTTAAATACGGTTTCACCGTCTAAGGTGTTACCTTTTAACTCGTTTAAGGCCGCATCTAAAATGCCTAAACCACGTTCAAGCGTCCGGGCAAATTGCTCTTCTTCCGCTTTCAGTGCTTTTTCAACAATCGCTTGAGTCTCAGCTAACCCTTTGGCCGCATCGCCCATCACCGCAATCAAAGACGGAACCAGCTTATAGAAGAAAGCTTCGGTCGCGCCTAACTTGTTACCATGGCGAACGGCGCGACGAATAATACGGCGCAGCACATAACCGCGGCCTTCGTTCGACGGCATAACACCATCGGCAATAAGGAATGCACATGAACGGATATGGTCGGCAATGACGCGCAGTGACTTCTCGGTTAAATCGCTTACGCCGATGATTTCTGCCGCTTTAGCGATCAACGTACGGAATATGTCGATTTCGTAGTTAGAATGTACGCCTTGCATAATCGCGGCAATACGCTCAATCCCCATGCCGGTATCAACCGATGGCTTAGGCAAAGGCAACATTTCACCCGATGCTTGACGGTTGTACTGCATGAAAACGATGTTCCAGATTTCGATGAAACGGTCGCCATCTTCTTCAGGACTGCCAGGACGGCCGCCCCAAATATGGTCGCCATGGTCATAGAAAATCTCAGAACATGGGCCGCAAGGACCGGTATCACCCATTTGCCAGAAGTTATCTGACGCATAAGCAGCACCTTTGTTGTCGCCGATACGGATAATGTTCTCAGCAGCAACACCAATTTTTTTATTCCAGATTTCAAAGGCTTCATCGTCTGTTTGATAAATAGTGACGCACAGACGTTCCTTCGGCAGCTTTAACGTTTCAGTTAAGAAAGTCCAGCCAAAACGAATCGCTTCTTCTTTGAAATAATCACCAAAACTGAAGTTACCCAGCATTTCGAAAAAGGTGTGATGACGTGCTGTATAACCGACATTATCTAAATCGTTATGCTTACCACCGGCGCGCACACAACGTTGAGCAGTGGTCGCACGCGTATAATTGCGTTTGTCCATGCCAAGAAACACGTCCTTGAACTGGTTCATGCCTGCATTGGTAAATAAAAGTGTGGGATCGTTGCCTGGCACTAATGAACTACTGTCCACAACTTGATGACCATTGCTGCGGAAAAATTCGAGGAAAGCGCTTCTAAGCTCTGCTGTAGTTTGATACATGAAATCATCCTGAATTGGGTAAGCATTACCAGCTACGCCTTAGGCTAGCCGTATTTCTATTTGCCCAGCATTATAAGCAGACTGAGGAAGGACGACCAGCCTTGATTGGTGATATATACCCAAACAACCTCAAGATACAGAATTCAGCGGAGATTTAACGCACTTTAGGCAAGACGGTTATTTATAGACCTAGTGGGCTAAGTTAAGAATAACCAACACTGCATAAAGTGCGTTAAAGCCCACGTAAGAGTGGCTAGAGTCAAAATGGCAAGGTAAAGAGTAATTGATGACGATATGAATTTTGCGCGATTAAGGCCAGTGTCGAGTGAATTTAACTCGATATCAAACCTAATTGTACTAAGCCTATTGAGTGATATTTAAAGGAGCTTTGCAGTCTTAAGGTTACATCGCAATCGATGAGTTGAGGCAATTAATAATCGTCGTCGAGATCATTGGGATCTGAATCTAACGCATAAGTGATTTGATCGTAGCTAAAGCCTTGACCCATTAAAAAGCGCACTCGTTTGGCCTTTTCCTTCGCGATAAGATCCCGAGCTTTAGAGCCCTTCACTTCTGTTACGCGGGGAACACCATATTTTTTGGTGGCTTTATCTTTTGCTAGCTCAAACCAGTCACAATCACTATTGGTTATCGCCGCTTCAATACAATCTTTAGACAAGCCTTTTTGCGCTATCGCTTGGCGGATACGGATAGCACCGTGCCCTCGACTAATGTGGCTACGCACCAATAATTCAGCATAGCGATTATCATTGATAAAACCGGAGGATTCACAAGCGTCGAGTACAGGTTCGATATCGTTAAGGTCGAAGCCTTTCTCGAGCAATTTATCGCGGATTTGTAAGCGGGAATAATCGCGGCGCGCTAACAGCGCGACCGCGATTTGACGGGCTGACTGACTCAGAATACTTCGCCTGTTTCTAAATCAACATTATCTTCCGTGCTATCATCATCTTTAGCAGCCAGTGCACTAGGATTGCTCAAAAGTAACTCACGTAATGTCTTGTCAATTTCAGTAGCAATGGCTGGGTTTTCAGTCAAATATTTACCAGCATTAGCACGGCCTTGACCGATTTTATCGCCTTTATAACTGTACCAAGCACCCGCTTTTTCAATCAACTTATGGGCTACGCCTAAGTCAACTAACTCACCAGTACGGTTAATACCTTGGCCATAAAGGATTTGGAATTCGGCTTGCTTGAACGGTGCTGCAACCTTGTTTTTCACCACTTTAACGCGTGTTTCGTTACCGACAACTTCATCGCCGTCTTTAATGGCACCAGTACGACGAATGTCTAAACGAACAGAAGCATAGAACTTCAGCGCGTTACCACCGGTTGTCGTTTCTGGGTTACCAAACATCACACCAATCTTCATCCGGATTTGGTTGATGAAGATAAGTAAGGTGTTAGATTGCTTTAAGTTACCCGCAAGTTTACGCATGGCTTGGCTCATCATACGTGCCGCTAGGCCCATGTGAGAATCACCAATTTCGCCTTCGATTTCAGCTTTAGGCGTTAATGCCGCCACTGAGTCAACGACGATAACGTCAACAGCGCCTGAGCGAGTTAATGCATCACAAATCTCAAGCGCTTGCTCGCCAGTATCTGGTTGTGAACACAGCAGGTTATCAATATCTACGCCCAATTTTTTAGCATATATAGGGTCGAGTGCATGCTCAGCATCGATAAAGGCACAGGTTTTACCTTCACGTTGCGCTGCGGCAATCACTTCTAAAGTCAGTGTCGTTTTACCTGATGATTCAGGACCATAGATCTCAACGATACGACCCATTGGCAAACCGCCAGCACCTAAAGCAACGTCCAGAGACAGAGAACCGGTAGAAATGGTCTCAACATCCATAGAGCGATCTTCGCCCAGCTTCATGATGGAGCCTTTACCAAATTGCTTCTCAATTTGGCTCAATACCGCAGCAAGTGCTTTCTCTTTATTTGGATCGACCTTCATTCCAGTTCCCTCATCAAGACATGCCTTAAGCTGTCAAAAGTAATATTCAATTTACAAACGGGTAATTCAAAAAGCCGCGCTTTTCGTCTTAATTCTGCTGACTAGTATACTGTACAATCATACAGTATCAAGACCTGTGACTGAATTATTTTTAGCTCATGGGATTTTTAATATGGCCAAGGTTTTAGCGAATATCAAATCCGATATCGCATCCCTTTGACGAATATCCGTCATCAAGGGCTCAATTTTCGGTAAATTATTGCTAAGATTGGCGCAGCAAATTTTGCGTGGTCTTTTTGGCTGAAAATTGTATAGCAGTCTTCTGCTTCTCTAGCGCTTAATCCCCTGTAACCACACAAACTGTATCGCCTTTAGGCAGTCACAACGGACGATAACGATTTAATGAATGTAATTGATACCGATGATTTAGAAAAACATACTCCTATGATGCGTCAGTACTTGACCATGAAAGCAGAACATCATGACATGTTGCTGTTTTATCGCATGGGTGACTTCTACGAGTTGTTTTATGACGATGCTAAACGTGCTTCTGAGCTGTTAGGCATTTCACTTACGGCGCGCGGTAAAAGTGGTGGCGATCCTATCCCCATGGCAGGACTGCCTTACCATGCTGTGGAAGGCTATCTAGCGAAATTAGTTCAAATTGGTCAATCGGTTGCAATATGTGAACAAATTGGCGACCCAGCAACCTCTAAAGGGCCAGTTGAACGTAAAGTGGTGCGTATCGTCACGCCTGGCACCTTAACCGATGAAGCCCTGCTACAGGAACGCCAAGACAATCTGTTGGCCGCAGTTTATCAAGGTAAAGTCGGTTTTGGTTATGCCACTCTAGATGTTTCATCTGGACGTTTTGTGATTGCCGAACTCGAGACGCGAGAGTCATTAGAAGCTGAATTGCAACGCACTAATCCTGTTGAAGTTCTCTACAGTGAAGACTTTGGTGAACTTGCTCTGCTAAACGGTTTTAAAGGCAAACGCCGTCGCCCTGAATGGGAATTTGATTACGATACTAGCATTAAGTTACTGCTAGCCCAGTTTGGCACGAAAGACTTGCATGGTTTTGGTATTGCAGATGCGCGTTTATCACTGCAGGCTGCGGGGTGTTTGATGCAATATGTCAAAGACACTCAGCGCACTGCCCTGCCCCACATCAATGCCATTACCCGCTTTAATCAAACCGATAGCATAGTGCTCGATGCGGCAACTCGCCGTAATTTAGAACTCACTCAAAACCTTGCCGGAGGCCGCGATAATACCTTAGCCGCAGTATTGGATAACACGGCAACGCCTATGGGCAGCCGTATGTTGCAACGCTGGATCCATCAGCCGCTGCGAGATCCAAAACACATCAAAGCACGCCAACAGGCGGTGACTGAATTACTCGATACTGCCGCCCACGAAGGTTTGCATGAGCAATTAAAGGCACTTGGCGATATTGAACGTATCATGGCAAGACTCGCGCTGCGTACCGCTCGACCTAGGGACTTTGCCCGTTTACGTCAAGCGCTGGGCTTACTACCTGAATTACAACAGAGTTTAAGTACCCTAAGCGCGCCACACACGACTCAATTACGTCAATACTTAGGTGAGTTCCCCGTTGAACAAGCCCTGCTTGAGCGCGCGATAGTCGATAATCCACCTATGCTTATCCGCGATGGCGGAGTGATCCGTGAAGGCTACAACAGCGAACTAGATGAATGGCGCGGTCTGAGCGAAGGTGCAAGCGATTACTTAGTACAACTCGAAGCCAGAGAAAAAGAACGTACAGGTATCAACACCCTTAAAGTCGGCTATAACCGTGTACACGGCTATTACATCGAAGTAAGTCGCTTGCAATCCTCGCAAGTGCCACTCAATTACCAACGACGTCAAACCCTTAAGAATATGGAGCGTTATATCACGCCCGAACTTAAGGAGTACGAAGAAAAAGTACTCTCGAGCCAAGGTAAAGCGCTGGCACTCGAAAAGCAGTTATGGGAACAGTTGTTCGATCTTATTCTACCTAAGTTACATGAATTACAAGCTTTTGCTCGTGCGGCGGCTGAGCTTGATGTGTTGAGTAACTTTGCCGAGCGCGCCGAAACCTTAGGTTACACTTGCCCAGAGCTGAGCCAAGATATCGGTGTGCAGATAGAGGCTGGTCGCCACCCCGTGGTGGAGCGTGTGAGTCAAACACCGTTTATCGCTAACCCAGTGACCTTGCACAATCAAAGACGTATGTTGATTGTCACCGGACCCAACATGGGCGGTAAATCGACTTACATGCGTCAAGTCGCTTTGATCACGCTGATGGCCCACATTGGCTGTTTCGTACCAGCAGATCGCGCACTGATCGGCCCTATCGATCGCATATTTACCCGTATTGGCGCCTCTGACGATCTGGCCTCTGGCCGCTCAACCTTTATGGTCGAAATGACAGAAACCGCCAACATTCTACACAACGCCACCGCCAGTAGCTTAGTGTTAATGGATGAAATCGGCCGCGGTACATCCACCTATGATGGTTTATCGCTCGCTTGGTCGGCGGCAGAGTATTTAGCCCAGCAAGTCGGCGCTATGACCCTATTCGCCACCCATTACTTTGAATTAACTCAGTTACCTGACTTGATGGCAGGTGTTTACAATGTGCACCTAGATGCCATAGAGCACGATGATACCATCGCCTTTATGCATGCAGTACAAGAAGGCGCCGCCAGTAAAAGCTACGGTTTACAAGTTGCGGCGCTTGCCGGCGTACCAAACAAAGTGATTAAAGCCGCTAAACATAAGTTGCAGCAATTGGAGAGTCGCGATCATCAAGCTGAAGGAACGAGGACGCCTATTCAAAGCTTACTCGCGTTACCTGAACCAATTGAGAATCCAGCGTTAACGAAGTTAAGTAGCATTAATCCCGATAACTTAACGCCAAAGCAGGCACTTGATTTGCTCTATGAGCTGAAACGTCTGAGCTAAAGCTCTGTGAACGGGTGATATTCGCTAAACGATATGATCAGTAATAAATGACTAGAAACAACAACGCCCACTCTTGAGTGGGCGTTTTACTTTTATAGACCAGACCTAACCACTAGACTTAAAACCTTAGCTAGACATCTTGAGTAACAAAGATGCGGTATTAGTTTCTAAATAAAGCTTCAACAGATAAACCTTGAGATCCTAATAAGTCGCGTAAACGTTTCAATGCTTCCACTTGGATTTGACGTACACGCTCACGGGTTAAACCGATTTCAGCCCCCACATCTTCGAGTGTAGAAGGTTCATAACCTAACAGACCAAAACGGCGGGCTAACACTTCTCTTTGTTTAGTGTTTAACTCATTGAGCCATTTGACCACTGAATTAGAAATATCTTCATCTTGCACTTTATAGTCAGGGCCAACGTTATCGTCATCGGCTAAAATATCCAGCAACGCCTTGTCATTATCGCCCCCCAAAGGCGTATCGACAGAGGTGATTTTCTCATTCAGCTTAAGCATACGGCTGACATCAGCACTCGACACTTGTAGTTTTTCGGCAATTTCTTCGGCCGTAGGTTCGTGATCGAGTTTTTGTGCTAACTCGCGAGCGGTGCGCAAGTAAACATTGAGTTCTTTAACAACATGAATAGGCAAACGAATTGTACGAGTCTGATTCATAATGGCGCGCTCAATGGTCTGTCTGATCCACCAAGTCGCGTAGGTTGAAAAACGGAAACCTCTTTCTGGGTCAAACTTTTCAACGGCCCGAATTAAGCCTAAGTTGCCTTCTTCGATAAGATCAAGCAGTGCTAAGCCGCGATTGTTGTAACGACGGGCAATCTTTACGACCAGACGTAAATTACTTTCGATCATGCGATTACGGGATTTTGCACAGCCTTTTAAGGCTTTACGGGAAAAGTAAACTTCTTCTTCTGCGCTAAGCAGTGGGGAAAAACCAATCTCACCTAGGTAAAGTTGAGTGGCATCAAGATTTTTTTGCAGGTCATCTTGAACCTGTTGTTCTATTCCTAGCTCTTGAACTAAATCGGATGCAACTTCTTCTTTTTCAAGATCGAAGTCAACAGTGTCTACGGATAAATCTACTAGTGCTTCTGCGGCAGTGCTTTTTATGCGGCTCATGATTAAATCTCCCAAACCTGATTAAACTGCTGAATTAGTGCAATTTCCTATCCTCCATTTGCCAACAAGGCCCCAAGCAATCATTGTTTGGGTAAATAAGTAAGTGGGTTTACAGACTGTCCATGGTAACGAATTTCAAAATGTAACATTACCCGATTGGCACCTGTACTGCCCATTTTTGCAACTGTCTGCCCTGCGAGGACATGTTGCTTTTCTTTGACTAAGATCTTGTCCGTATGAGCATAAGCACTAAGGTAATCGTCACTATGTTTAATAATCACTAAATTACCGTAACCCCTAAGAGCACTTCCTGCGTATACCACCCGCCCATCTGCAGCAGCTTTGATGATATCTCCCCGATTCCCCGCGATCTTAATGCCTTTATTTCCCTGCTCATTGGCAGAGTAAGTCCCGATTAACTTCCCTCTTACTGGCCACTCCCACTGACTCACACTGGTTGGTAGTGTCGAAGTCGGTGGAACCATGATCGAGTTAACATTTTGTTGGGAACTTGTTACAAGGTACGCGGGCTTAGCTTTCTGATCAAGTGTTTTTTTCAGATCATTACTTGACTTAGTGCCGGTTTGAGAAGCTTGATTATCTGTTTGTTTTTTATCATTTTTACTAGAATTATTACCCGAGGAGCTCGTTTTCCTTCCATCTAAAGTTGTAGATTTGGACTGACTACTCGACTTAGCATTCGTTAAATATAAAATCTGTCCTGGGTAAATTGTATAAGGGTTATCTAACTGATTAAGTTTAGCTATTTCAGAAAAATCCTTTCCTGCTCCCCAAGAAATAGAGTAAAGCGTGTCGCCTTTCTTAACTTTATATGAATTCGATTTAATGTGGCCTTTGTTGTTTTTAGAGTAGCTATGGGAAATATTTTCGACGGGCGCGGGTCGGCTGGCCTGAAAGCTACAGCCTGCAAGCAGAAATATAAAGCAGAGGTTTAAGACTAAACCCGCATTCAACAATAAAAACTCCTTGGTGAGGCTGTATTACTGTTTATGATGAGAAAACAATGCCCTCGTTGCAAGACAAGCTGTTCAGTGGAGACAGTAGCACAACACAAGGTTAAGCTAACTCTCCATTAATCAAAGGGACAAATTTAACCGTTTCAATTGTTTCCGAACTGAAGCGGTCCGCAGTACGAGTGATTCGCATCAATTGCTGGGTATCTTCGCCGACTGGCAGAACTAACACTCCGCCCTCCGCTAATTGAGACAGTAAGGCCTCAGGTATAGTCGAAGCGGCAGCGGTCACCATAATGGCATCGAACGGGCTACGATTCGCCCAACCTAACCAGCCATCACCATATTTAAACGACACATTATGCAAATCTAATCGTTTTAAGCGCTGTCTCGCTTGAATTTGCAAACCTTTGATGCGCTCGATAGTACAAAGCTGCGGCACTAATTGCGCCAAAATTGCCGCCTGATAACCCGATCCTGTACCCACTTCTAATACGCGCTGAGGCATCTTATGCAGTAAGAGTTCGGTCATACGGGCGACGATATAAGGCTGCGAGATGGTTTGCCCTTGGCCAATAGGTAAAGCGGTATTTTCATAGGCTTTATGGGCTAACGCATTATCGAGAAAGATTTCCCGCGGCGTATGCGATATCGCCTTTAACACGGCTTGATTGCGGATCCCCGCATCATGAAGCTTTTTAGCTAAGTTCACCGCCGATGTTAAGGCAACTCGAGTCATATTTTATCTACCCAATTTTGCAATGCCGTTAGTTGTCCGTAGGCAGTTAAATCAACCGTCAAAGGCGTAATTGACACATAGCCATTGGCGATAGCATGAAAATCAGTGCCCTCAGTGGCGTCCTGCTCTTGTCCTGGTGGGCCGAGCCAGAAGATCTCACGTCCAGCGGGATCTTGCGTTCGTACTATGCCTTCAGCCTTATGACGAGCACCAAGGCGAGTCACTTTAATGCCTTTGATTTGATCAAGCGGCAAGTCTGGCACATTCACATTTAAAATCTGATCCTTTGCCAAAGGCTGGGCCAACAAGCCTTGAACTATCCGCCGAGCGTAAACAGCCGCCGATTGATAATGTTCGAATTTGCGGCCATTGAGCGAAATCGCGACCGCAGGAAAACCTAAAAAGCGCCCTTCCATCGCGGCAGCGACAGTCCCCGAATACAAGGTATCATCGCCCATGTTCGCGCCAGCATTGATACCAGACACCACCATATCGGGTTCGCCATCGTACAATTCTCGGATAGCCAAATGCACACAATCAGTCGGTGTACCGTGAACAGAAATGTAACCGTTATCTAACCTATTAATTCTTAATGGATTAGTCAAGGTTAATGAATTGCTCGCACCAGAACAATTACGATCTGGCCCCACTGTCAGCACAGTCGCAATTTCAGCCAAGGCCTCAGTTAAGGCTTTGATCCCCGGAGCATTAACCCCATCATCGTTGCTCACTAAGATGCGGATCATGACTCTGCTTCAGTGTTAGGTGCAGCTTCAGTCTTAGTTTCAATTGTATCAGCCGCTACGTTAGCATTCGTTGCCTCTGGCGCAGGCTCCTGCACCAGTGTCGCTTGCCATTGCTGCTCTTTAACATCTTGATAATTGACTAACTCTCTCAACAAGGATGTGGCAAAACTGCCCGCAGGCAACACAAACTCAAGCACAAGACCATCGGCGGTTTGTTCGTATTTAAGGGCTTGGGGCTCAAGCAGTAACGGACGACGCTCTTGCTCTAATCCCGCATGTTCAAGGCCATAGCAATCGTCAGCCAACTCACTCATGGCCAAGGTTTCCACCGCAGCAGCTTCACCTTGAGGCAACATCATGCCACGGCCCCATAATGGTGCTGATAGTTGAATGTCTTTTTCAATCAGACGTTTCAACACAATAAGATCCCATTCAGGCGTAACGAAGAAGCTTTTGCTGCCCGCCAACATCACACAATCACCCGCTAGAGGCTTAGTGCCATGGTTGGCTAAACGGTACGACACCACAGTGTTAAACAGATTTGAGCGCACCGCAGACAAATACATGCTGCGCTTATTTCTATCTTTGACTTTTTTACCCGCCATCATTTGGCGACCAAAAACTAAGTTTTTACCATCGTGACCAAAGCGTTGCTCACCAAAGTAATTGGGAACGCCCACTTGAGCGACCTTTTCGATACGGCTGATAATGTCTTCGACTTGGGTGACATTTCTCAGGGTAAGAATAAAACGGTTACCGACTAAGGCACCAATTCGCAGTTTTTTGCTGTGGCGGCTGCTCGACAATATGGTCAAACGTTCGCTACTGAGCTCCTTCCAAAGCGGTGTCTCTTTACCCGGAATACGCACACCGAACCATTGTTCTGTGATGGCATTTTTATCTTTTTGTCCAGCGTAGGTCACTTCCTTTGGATGCACCTTAGCGAACTTAGCGATCATTTCAGCGACTTGTACTGTATTTAGCCCTTCTTTGCGTACATGCAGCATGTGATGTTCACCTTCACCCGTTGGGCTAAAAGGTAAAATCTCTTTCACGATAAAATCGCTATTTTGGGTTCTTAAATCTGCTGTACCTAAAGGCTTGCCATACAGATAATGTAATTCGCTCATGGGACTTTTTTACTCTTAAGTTAATCGTGTTTACGGGTCATCAATACCACGGCTTCTACCGCAATACCTTCTTTACGCCCGGTAAATCCTAGCTGTTCAGTCGTGGTCGCTTTGACGTTAATGTCGTCAAGTTCCGAGGTTAAATCTGCGGCCAATATTTGGCGCATTGCCTCAATGTGCGGCGCCATTTTAGGGGCTTGCGCTATGATAGTGACGTCAAGATTACCCAGCACAAAGCCTTTAGCCCTCGCTAAAGCATAGCAATGACGCAGCAATACGCGGCTATCAGCACCTTTATAGGCGGCATCTGTGTCGGGGAAATGTTTACCTATGTCACCCAGCGCCAGTGCGCCGAGGATCGCATCGGAAATCGCATGCAGCACCACATCACCATCTGAATGTGCGACTAGGCCAGTTTCATAGGGCACTTCGACGCCGCAAAGAATGAGGGGTCGTGCAGCACCAAATTTATGCACATCGAAACCATGGCCGATACGGATTTTCATTTAATATTCCTAACGTATTGTTTTATTTGGATTATGACTATTTTGCGGCACGCATTAAAAACAATTCGGCCAATCCCAAATCATCGGGATGCGTCACTTTTATATTGTCAGCACGGCCCGAAACGAGTCCGGGTGAAATGCCCGCCCATTCCATCGCCGAAGCCTCATCTGTCACGACCGCGCCTGCCGCCAGAGCGGCATTGAGGTAATCTTTTAGCTGCGCTGCCTGAAATAACTGCGGCGTCAGTGCATGCCATAAATTATCGCGGCAGACAGTGGCACTGATTTCGCCCTGTTTATTGGCGCGCTTCATGGTATCGCGCACTGGCATGGCCAAAATCGCGCCTTGGGGAAATTGCACTCTGGATGCGAGTAACTTGTCGATATCCGTCGCGGTTAAACAAGGTCTTGCCGCATCATGCACTAAGGCCCAACTCTGCTCGGGCGCAATTTGCAGCGCCGCCAACACAGAATCTGCGCGCTCACCGCCGCCTAATACTGTGGTCAATTTGGGATGCACGGCCTGTGGCAGGGTATTGAAGATATTATCATTCGGATGTAAGGCGACGATGACGTGGGAAATGTGCGGGTGAGACAACAGCTTATCTAAAGTATGGCCGAGAATACTCTGGCCGCACACTTCTAGATATTGTTTAGGTCTGTCGGCGCCCATGCGGCTACCAATGCCCGCAGCGGGAACGATAGCCACCACAGCTTGAGTGATAGGCTCAGCTTGGCGCTGCAATTCAGTTTGCATTACCGGCTCAGATTGACTGCCTGGATTGGATTGCTCGCTTAATCCAAGATCTAAATGTCCTAGCTCTGACATCCTAACTCCATATTACTGGGATGGACTCGATACTGAGCGATCACCACCCACGACGCGATAGAAGGTTTCACCTTCTTTGACCATGCCAAGTTCGTTACGCGCACGTTCTTCTATGGCTTCGGTACCACTTTTCAAATCGATGATTTCTTCCTTCAGCACTTGGTTACGCTCATTGAGTTTGGCGTTACCTTCTTGCTGCGCGGCAATTTGTTTTTGCAGGACGAAATATTCAGGAAGACTATTATCTCCCGACCAAAGACGAAATTGCAGTAAACCGAGTAGCACTATGAGTGCAATGACAAAAAATTTCATGGAGGAATTAGCGTCAGTATCTTGGATTAAAAAAATATACAGCAGATAGTACAACAAAAAAGGCCACCAAGTGGTGGCCTTTTTACATCAAAGTTTAAATTACGCCTGACCTTTGATCTCTTTCAAACCGCGGTATGGGGCTTTTTCACCTAATTGCTCTTCGATGCGCAGCAATTGGTTGTACTTAGCAACACGGTCAGAACGACACAGTGAACCGGTTTTGATTTGGCCAGCAGCAGTACC
Organism: Shewanella sp. SP1S1-7; assembly: GCF_031932105.1. Lineage (NCBI taxonomy): Bacteria > Pseudomonadati > Pseudomonadota > Gammaproteobacteria > Alteromonadales > Shewanellaceae > Shewanella > Shewanella sp. SP1S1-7. The sequence goes on along the minus strand of NZ_JAUOEU010000030.1, from coordinate 10,558 downwards.
TACGGCTAAGTCAGCAATGGTTGAATCTTCAGTTTCACCACTACGGTGTGAAATCACTGCTGTGTAACCCGCTTCTTTCGCCATGCGAATGGCCGCTAAAGTCTCAGTCAATGAACCGATTTGGTTGAATTTGATAAGGATTGAGTTTGCAATACCGTTTTCGATACCACGGGTTAAGATTTTAGTGTTAGTAACGAATAAATCGTCGCCCACTAATTGGATCTTGTCGCCCATGATTTGAGTTTGGTAAGCCCAACCATCCCAATCTGATTCGTCTAAGCCGTCTTCGATAGACACGATTGGATATTGGTCAGCCAATGATTTTAAGAAATCAGAGAAACCGTTCGAGTCGAATACTTTGCCTTCGCCCGCTAAATCGTATTTGCCGTCTTTGTAGAATTCAGATGCGGCGCAATCCAGCGCTAAGGTCACATCCGTACCTAACTTGTAGCCAGCCAGTTCAACCGCTTCTTTGATAATGGCTAACGCATCAGCGTTTGACGCTAAGTTAGGTGCAAAACCACCTTCATCACCCACAGAAGTGCTTAGACCTTTGTCGTGCAATACTTTTTTCAGCGTATGGAAGATTTCAGCGCCCATGCGCAGTGCTTCACGGAAGGTTTTCGCGCCAACAGGTTGCACCATGAATTCTTGGATATCAACGTTGTTATCCGCGTGCTCGCCACCGTTTAAGATGTTCATCATAGGCACAGGCATAGAATATTGGCCTGGCGTGCCGTTCAATTCAGCGATGTGCGCGTATAAAGGAATACCTTTAAATGCTGCAGCCGCTTTGGCAGCCGCTAAAGACACAGCCAGAATCGCGTTTGCGCCTAACTTGTCTTTGTTTTCTGTGCCGTCTAAGTCGATCATGATTTGATCAAGCTCAGCTTGTGCAGTGGCATCTTTGCCTAATAACGCAGTGCGGATTAAATCGTTTACGTTGGCAACAGCCGTTAATACGCCTTTGCCTAAATAACGGCTTTTATCGCCATCACGTAATTCTAACGCTTCGCGGCTACCGGTAGATGCGCCAGAAGGCGCCGCTGCCATACCCACAAAACCACCTTCTAAATGCACTTCGGCTTCAACAGTTGGGTTACCACGAGAATCCATAATCTCGCGACCAATCACGTTAATAATCTTAGCCATAACACCCTCGATTTAAGTTTAAAGATAAAAGAAAAAACCAATACCTATGGGAATAAATGGAAGTCACATACCGCAGAAAATAACAAAATTCCATTTACGGTTTGCGTCCATACAGATGCAACTGATACGCATGCTGTTTATACCCAGAGGTATTAAATTCTTATGTTTCAAGTAGCGACGAGTGTAGCAAAAGGCCGGCCCCACTGTCGCGGGTCCGGCCTCAAATATTCTTACTTCAGATCACGTTTTTGATGCGCACTTGCCGCAGCAATAAACCCTTCGAACAATGGGTGACCATCGCGCGGAGTTGAGGTGAACTCAGGATGGAATTGACCTGCAACAAACCATGGGTGATCTTTTAATTCGATCATTTCCACCAGCTTACGATCAGAAGACAAACCGCTGAAGATCATGCCAGCTTGTTCTAAACGCTCTCTGTATTTGTTGTTCACTTCGTAACGATGACGGTGACGTTCTACACAGCTAGTCCCTTTGTAGGCTTGGGCCGCTTTCGAACCATCGAGTAAATGACACAATTGAGCGCCTAAACGCATAGTGCCACCTAAGTCAGACGCTTCATGGCGCTGCTCAACATTACCTTCTTCGTCAATCCATTCAGTGATCAAACCCACGACTGGGAATGGTGTTTCTTTATTGAATTCAGTTGAATGTGCATCAGCCATGCCAGCAACATTACGCGCAAATTCAATCAGGGCAACTTGCATACCTAAACAAATACCGAAATACGGTAAATTGTTTTCACGGGCAAATTTTGCCGCCAGTATCTTACCTTCAACACCACGCTCCCCGAAGCCGCCTGGTACTAAGATACCGTCTAAACCCTGTAAGACTTCTTCGCCTTTAGCTTCTACGGTTTGTGAATCAATATACTTGATAGTCACAGATACGCGGTTTTTAAGGCCTGCGTGTTTTAATGCTTCGTTGACTGACTTATAGGCATCTGGCAGTTCAATGTATTTACCCACCATACCAATAACGACTTCGCCGTTTGGATTAGCTTCTTGATAAATCACATTTTCCCACTCAGACAGATCCGCTTCACGGCATTCTAAACCGAAACGCTTAACCACTAAGTCATCCAAACCTTGTGAACGTAACAAAGCTGGGATTTTATAAATACTATCAACATCTTTTAATGAAATAACCGCACGCTCTTCGACGTTACAGAACAGCGAAATTTTGGCTTTTTCATTCGCAGGAATCGCACGATCACCACGGCAAACCAGCACATCTGGTGCAATACCGATAGAACGCAGCTCTTTCACTGAGTGTTGAGTTGGCTTAGTTTTCACTTCGCCAGCCGCGCCTAAGAAAGGCACTAAGGTTAAATGCATGAAAAGAGTACGATCACGACCCAGCTCAACACCGAGCTGACGGATAGACTCTAGGAACGGCAAAGATTCGATATCACCCACAGTACCGCCGATTTCGACGATAGCCACATCATGGCCTTCGCCACCAGCTAATACTTTTTCTTTAATCGCATTAGTGATGTGTGGGATAACCTGAATGGTTGCGCCCAAATAATCACCACGACGTTCTTTACGTAATACTTCTTCGTAAATACGACCAGTAGTGAAGTTGTTACGACGATTCATCTTAGTACGGATGAAACGCTCGTAGTGACCCAAGTCAAGATCTGTTTCTGCACCGTCTTCAGTAACAAATACTTCGCCATGTTGGGTTGGGCTCATGGTACCCGGATCAACGTTAATGTAAGGGTCCAGTTTCATGATGGTTACATTGAGACCGCGGGCCTCTAAAATTGCAGCTAATGATGCTGCTGCAATGCCTTTACCTAGTGATGAAACAACGCCACCAGTAACGAAGATATACCTTGTAGTCATGCTGAACCTGAGAAAATGAGTTTGAAAATACGTGCTTGTAAGAAAGCACTAGGACGGGGCAGTAGTATACCAAAGGCGGCGCGATTCGACAAACACCAATCAGGATAATTTGCCGTTTATCTCGTCTCTGTCGCTTTTACTTGGTCCCAATAGGCATCAAGCTCCATTAATGTGTGCTCTTGCATGCTTTTACCGCTCTCACTCGCCAACTGTTCTACGCCGCGAAAACGGCGTTCAAATTTAAGGTTGGCTTGACGCAACGCTTGCTCTGGATCGACCTTAAGATGACGGGCTAGATTCACCACGGCAAATAATAAGTCGCCCATTTCGGACTGCACTTTCGCTTGGTCTTGATCGGGTTGATTAACTTCATGCACGACTTCATCGATCTCTTCATGGATTTTAGCGACCACGGGTTCAAGCTCTGCCCAATCAAACCCAACTCGCGCTACTCTTTGCTGAATTTTGATTGAGCGCGACAGCGCAGGTTGGGTACGCGGAATATTGTCTAACGCAGAAACCACAGTATCAGCTTGGGTTTCACCCGCCACTTGCTGCGCCTTTTGCTCACGTTCAGTCGCTTTAATCGCCTCCCAATTGGCTTTCATCGCTTGGGCACTATCGCCTATTTGCGGATTTTGCTCACCAAACACATGGGGATGACGGCGGGTCAACTTGTCGCTGATTTTCTCAATCACAGTAGCAAAATCAAACAACCCCTGCTCTTTACCAAGCTGACAATAGAATACGATTTGAAATAATAAATCCCCAAGTTCATCGGGTAACTCATCCCAGGCTAAGCGCTCTATGGTATCGGCAACCTCATAGGCTTCCTCTAAGGTAAAGGGCACTATGGTTTTATACGTTTGTGCTTTATCCCAAGGACAGCCCGTGTGCGGATCACGCAGTTTTTCCATTATTTTAAGTAGCGGCTCAACATCTGTAGCAGAAAGGCCCGTTACAGAAAGTCCCGAGGTCGAAAATGAAGTTAATGGCTCAGTGTGAGAAGTCATGCTGATATCCTTAAAAGATAAATACTTAAACGGACTAATGCTGAGGATGAACAAAAAGAATACGCCTCAGCAGTGCTTGTTAATGAAAGGCTATAATAACGCGATGATAAGCGAGGTCACATAAAAGCGCTATTTTGATCCCGAGATCAGATCTTAGGGTTCTTATTTAATAGGTCTTATTTTAACTAAAAGTGCATTCGCGCCATGTAGTGGTGAAATTCACCCAAAGAGCAATAAACTGACGACTTAACGACTCAACAAATTCTCATCTATGTCCTGCATACAAGTATTTAGCGCAAGCCATCTTAAATGATAAGATACGCAGCAATATTTCAATGAAGCTAAAACTCACTGAGTGAAGACCTAACAATTTCGGCCTAACTATATATGTGATGTATGCATGTGATAAGTACCGCTTAATGAATGCGGTCATTCGATTTATTTGATTATGTTAGGTGTATTTCTATTCTGTCGCCCAAAATGGGGCGTACACCCTTATAGATCTGAGCATTACTGGAGACAAAATTCATGACAAACGCGAATATGGATGCCACGCCGTTAACGACTAAGCCATCACAAGATGGTTTTTATATGCCCGCCGAATGGGCGGCGCAGCAAGCCGTATGGATGATTTGGCCATATCGTCCTGATAACTGGCGCTCTGCAGGTGCTTATGCTCAAGCGACCTTTGCTAAGGTGGCCGATGCTATTGGTGGTGCAACGCCCGTTTATATGGGTGTACCTAAAGCCTTTTTAGCTGAAGCTCAAAAAGTGATGCCATCCCACGTCACTTTGGTTGAAATGGACAGTAACGATTGCTGGGCGCGTGACACTGGGCCAACCGTAGTTGTGAATGATAATGGCGAATGTCGTGGCGTTGACTGGGGTTTTAACGCTTGGGGCGGCCATAACGGTGGTTTGTACTTCCCATGGGATAAGGACGAACAAGTTGCACAGCAAATGCTTGCGCAGCATGGTTTTGCCCGTTACAGCGCGCCGCTGATCCTCGAAGGGGGTTCTATCCATGTTGACGGTGAAGGCACCTGTATGACGAGTGCCGAATGTTTACTCAACGCCAACCGCAACCCAGATCTGACGAAAGAACAGATTGAAGACTTACTGCGTGACTATTTGAATGTTAAGCAGTTTATCTGGTTACAAGATGGCGTGTATATGGATGAGACCGATGGTCATATCGACAACATGTGTTGTTTCGCCCGCCCAGGTGAAGTGATCCTGCACTGGACCGACGATGAAACCGATCCACAATATCCACGCTCGAAAGCCGCGCTGGACGTGTTGCAAAACACTGTTGACGCCCAAGGTCGCAAGTTAAAAATTCACCTGTTGCCACAACCAGGTCCACTGTATTGCACCGAAGAAGAATCAAAAGGCGTAACAGAAGGCACTGGCGTACCGCGCACTGCGGGCGAGCGCTTAGCGGGTTCTTATGTGAACTTTTTAATCACCAACGATCGTATCGTATTCCCACTGCTTGACCCTGCAACCGACGATATCGCTGCGCAAAAACTGCAGGAGATTTTCCCTGAGCACAAGATTGTGGGTGTGCCTGCGCGGGAGATTTTATTAGGTGGCGGCAATATCCATTGTATTACTCAGCAGATCCCTTCTGGAAAGTAAGTACACCAAGGAGAACAGTATGACGCTTGATGTCACTGTTATTGCACCACAATTGGCTTTCTGCGGGAGGGCGTAAAATGTTTGAAGTGACTGAAGTTTCCATTGCCGAGCTGCGTGAAGCGCTCGAATCCGGCCGCACGACTGCGGTTGAGTTGGTGAAATCCTATTTGGCTCGAGTGGCGGCTTACGATGGTCCTGCCACTGAGACAAAGCTGAATGCGTTAGTGGTGCACAATCCGGATGCGCTGAAAGAAGCCGAGGCTTCCGATGCGCGCCGTGCCCGTGGCGAAACCTTAAGTTCGCTCGATGGTATTCCTTACACCGCTAAGGACAGCTATTTAGTGAAGGGACTGACGGCGGCGTCTGGCAGCCCAGCCTTTAAAGATTTAGTGGCCCAGTACGATGCCTTTGCCGTCGAGCGCCTTCGCGCCGCAGGTGCTATTTGCTTAGGCAAAACCAATATGCCACCCATGGCGAATGGCGGCATGCAGCGTGGTCACTATGGCCGCGCCGAAAGCCCCTACAATGCGAACTATCTGACGGCGCCCTTTGCCTCGGGTTCTTCCAACGGAGCGGGCACAGGTACCGCGGCAAGCTACTCGGCGTTCGGTCTTGCCGAAGAGACTTGGTCGAGTGGCCGTGGCCCTGCATCCAACAACGGTTTGTGCGCCTATACGCCGTCTCGCGGGGTGATTTCGGTGCGTGGCAACTGGCCATTAACCCCAACCATGGACGTGGTCGTGCCTTATACCCGCACTATGGCGGATATGCTCGAAGTGCTCGATGTGATTGTGGCCGATGACCCTATCACCCGTGGCGATCTCTGGCGCCTACAACCTTGGATTCAAATTCCTAAAGCGTCTAGCGTTCGTCCAGAATCCTATCTGGCGCTCGCCGCTAGCGCCGACACCCTTAAGGGTAAGCGTTTTGGCGTACCGCGCATGTACATCAACAAAGATGAACTCGCGGTAACCAGCGAAAATCCGGGCATTGGCGGGCCAACGGGACAACGTATCCATACTCGCCAATCGGTGATCGATTTGTGGGAAGCGGCGCGTAAAGCCCTAGAAGCTGCTGGCGCGGAAGTGATTGAAGTCGATTTTCCGCTGGTGTCTAACTGCGAAGGCGACCGCCCCGGTGCGCCGACCGTGTTTAACCGCGGCATAGTCACGCCTCAGTTCCTCCATGATGAATTATGGGAACTCTCGGGTTGGGCGTTCGATGAATTCCTGCGGGCGAACAACGACCCTAAACTCAACAAGCTTGAAGATGTGGTGGGACATTTGATATTCCCCCATGACCTCGGCACCTTGCCAAACCGTGAGGGTGATTTAGCGGCGGGCATGGAAGAGTATGTCAACATGGCTAAACGTGGCCTTAAATCCTTCGATCAGATCGACAGTATTCCCGATGGTCTGCGTGGCTTAGAGAAGACCCGTAAGCTGGATCTCGAAGACTGGATGGACGAGCTTAAGCTTGATGCCGTGTTGTTTCCAACGGTGGCCGATGTCGGCCCTGCCGATGCCCATGTAAATCCGGCTTCAGCCGATATTGCTTGGAGCAACGGGGTTTGGGTCGCTAACGGTAACCTAGCAATTCGCCACTTAGGCGTGCCGACTGTGACTGTGCCTATGGGCGTGATGGCCGATATTGGTATGCCAGTGGGGTTAACCTTCGCGGGCCGTGCCTATGACGATAATAACCTGCTGAAATTTGCAGGTGCATTTGAGTCGACAGGCGACAGGCGCATGATCCCGCCACGCACGCCAAAGCTTGGTGAATAAGTGCTAAGACAATGCATAAGCCTATGTAAGCACTAAATGCATGAGCTTAGAAATAAAAACGGGATTGGCATCAAGATGCCAATCCCGTTTTTTTAATACCGACGTCGATACCCTTTCAACAAAGCTAGATTCATACTGCTATAAAACATGCTGCTGTAAAAAAGATAGCAGCACTTATCGCGTCTTATCTTAATGCCAAGAGTTCTTTTCTGACGATCTCTGCGCCTGCACTTAAGGCGTTGAGTTTGCCTCTTGCGACTTGATGGGATAAAGGCGTCATGCCGCAGTTGGTACAAGGATAGAGCTTGTCGGCATCGACAAATTTAAGGGCTTTTCGTAGGGTGTCAGCCACTTCCTCTGCGGTTTCAATGGTATCGGTGGCGACATCAATCGCGCCGACCATGACTTTTTTACCGCGAATGAGCTCAAGTAGCTCCATAGGCACATGGGAGTTGTGACATTCTAGCGAGATAATATCGATATTAGACTTTTGCAGTTTAGGAAATGCTTCTTCATATTGGCGCCACTCTGAGCCCAAGGTTTTTTTCCAATCTGTATTGGCTTTGATGCCATAACCATAACAAATATGCACCGCCGTTTCGCATTTAAGCCCTTCAATGGCTCGTTCTAAACACGCAATGCCCCACTCGTTTACCTCATCAAAAAACACATTAAAGGCAGGCTCATCAAATTGGATAATATCAACCCCCGCCGCTTCTAATTCTTTGGCTTCCTCATTAAGAATTTTGGCAAATTCCCACGCAAGCTTTTCGCGACTTTTATAATGGTCATCATAAAGCGTATCTATCATGGTCATTGGGCCAGGCAGAGCCCATTTAATTGGTTGCGTAGTTTGCTTGCGTAAAAATTTGGCATCTTCAACAAACACGGACTTTTGGCGACTCACTGGGCCAACAACCGTAGGTACACTCGCATCATAACGATCGCGAATTTTCACGGTTTTACGTTTTGAAAAATCAACGCCGTTGAGGTGCTCAATAAACGTAGTGACAAAATGCTGCCGCGTTTGCTCGCCATCACTGACAATATCAATCCCTGCGTGTAGTTGATCCTGTAATGACAAACGCAGTGCATCGTGTTTACCTGCAATTAATTCCTCACCTTGTAATTTCCAAGGAGACCAAAGTGTTTGCGGCTCTGCCAGCCACACAGGTTTAGGCAAACTGCCTGCCGTTGAAGTCGGTAACAGGGTTTGGTTAAGCAATGTTTTGTTAAGCGGTGTTTTATTAAGTAGTGTTGTCATGATATTAATGCCGTATTGGGTTAATTATTGAGCGTGACGATTAAGCGCAGAGCGACTAAACGAAATTAGCAGACCATTGTTCAAAAAACTTTTGGTAGGGTTTGATAAAGTACTCCGCGGCAAATTTTCCTTGCTCATTAGCCAATTGGCTACGTTCTGCTCGATCATAAACAATTTGAGTTAATGAATGATCCAAGTTTTTCAAATTGGGTTGATAGCATTTCCCTGCAACAGCATTGGCGTTATAAATCTCAGGGCGATAGATTTTTTGAAAAGTTCCCATAGTGCTGATGGTGCTTATCAACTCAAGGTGAGTGTAATCATTGAGTAAATCACCAAAGAAATAAAAAGCTAACGGTGCCACGCTATTGGGCGGCATAAAATAACGCACCTGTAAGCCCATTTTTTTGAAATATTGCTCAGTTAAAGACGATTCATTTGGCTGATATTCAACCCCTAATACAGGATGCTGATTCTCAATTCTATGGTAGGTTTTATTATCCGAAACACTGAGGCAGATAACCGGTGGCTTATTAAAATTCTGTTTGTAAGCATCAGAATTAACAAAAGACTGAAATAGCTTGCCATGTAGACCACCAAAATCATCTGGAATACTAAATTTGGCTTGACCCTTATTATGCTCTGCCAGTAATACGCTAAAGTCATAATCGCGTACGTAAGATGAAAAGTTATTGCCGACAATACCTTCAATACGTTTATTGGTTTTATGATCAACAATATTGGTTTTCAAAACTTCAATCGATGGGAAGGTTTGACCGCTGCCGTCAATATCCAAATTAACGGAGATAATTTCAAGTTCGACAGTATAACGATCGCCTTTAGGGTTATCCCAATGCGCTAAGGCATTAAAACTGTTATCAATCATCTTTAACGCGTTGCGTAAGTTCGCTTGGCGATGACTACCTCTGGCCAAATTAGCAAAGTTGGTGGTGATACGCGTCTTGTCTGAGGGATGATAATTTTCATCAAGACAAATGCTGTTAATCGTAAATGTAAAATGCTTATCCATAGTGATCCAGTATCCCATTGTCTGATTTCAAACCTGAGTTTATGCCCTGCACTTCTAGCTTCTAGACCCGACTCTGATAGACATTATTCGTGTTCTGTCTGAGGTTCTGTCCTGAGGTTCTTACTCAGTTGTCTCACAGTCTTTTAGGGGCGACTTACTTTTAACTTAAGTTCTGATGACTTAAGTTCTGATAGCTTAGCTAGGGTGCAACTTCAAGCTTGTCTAATATTTCGCTTGGAGTCATTTATACGTGGTTCGGCACATGAACAAAAACGGTTTTATTTCACATACAACATGAGCCATATTCATGATCGATTAGCATGGCGTTGTTGATTAACCAGAACTCGGGATAGGGAAAAGCAGGGGAAGCAATATATTGTCGAGTTAGTTTCCCCCTAGAGACAGTTCGTAATATTGCCAGTTACACATATTTGCCCCAAAGCAAGATAACTTTGTCGTCAGTTGTGCTGCATGAATTGCCACTGTTTCCCCAGTGACTCGCCGCCTATTTTTTTTTAAAAGAAGCATCCCTGAGGGCTCGACGGCGACATCGATGTCGCCAACGGTCACTGGTGCAACAATGCCAATCTTAACTAACCCTCTCGCTGCTCGTTTAGCTAAAAAGCTATTGCCCCAAAGCAATTCGGCGCTTCATTTTTGACACCACTTTCAAATTCATTTATCCATGAGATTTTATAATCCATATATGTCCAATTAAGCGCACCATTTCCTAAAATTTAAGTGTCTATTCATCACAACCTGAGGAGGTTTGTATGGACACTTGGCATATAAGGTCATCCCATGGG
>NZ_JAUOEU010000029.1:0-63650 GCF_031932105.1 Shewanella sp. SP1S1-7 | reverse complement strand
TTGCTAGCAAGTCTTGGGGGGATGCCATGGCAACCTCCTACCATGTAAGCGATATCCTTCATCAGCACTTAGCCCACTATCAACAGCAGCATAAACTGAGCGAACAACAAGCCTTAGTCTGCCAGCATATTCAACAGTGTCGCACGCAAGCCTTGGGCATACAGCAATGGCGTTGTGATACTTGTCACTATGAGCAGCAGCTGTTTTGCTCCTGTGGTGACCGGCATTGCCCTCGTTGTCAGGGAAGGCAGACGCAAGCGTGGATTGCTGCGCAGCAGGCGCAAGTCTTGCCTTGTCGCTATTTCCATTTGGTCTTTACCTTACCCCACGAGTTGAATATCTTGGCGCACTACGCTGCCAAGCCGTTATACAGCGCCCTGTTTGAGTCTGTGTGGCAGACGCTTGCGCAGTTTGGCATGAAACGAAACACCTTCAGGGTCAATTGGGTTGCACTATGGTGCTGCACACGTGGGGGCAAACCTTGAGTCAACATATCCACTTGCCTTGCTTAATTCCAGGCGGGGTGGTGACGTCAGCGGGAGATTGGCATGGCGTAAAAACGGATTATCTGTTTCCGGTTAAAGCCTTGTCCACCGTGTATCGGGCCAAGTTATTACGGGCGCTGCGACAACATGAGCTGGCTATCCCTGCGGCTGACACCTTAATGGCAAAACCGTGGTGTGTTTACAGCAAAGCGTGTCTGAGCCGCGCTGAAACCGTGGTGGAATATCTCGGGCGTTATACCCGTAAAGGCATGCTGCATGAATCAAGAATTGCCGACGTGACCGCAGAGCATGTCCGTTTTCACTACAAGGACTATCGTGACGGTCAGCAGCATAAGCAAATGCGGCTAAGTTGTGATGAGTTTATCCGCCGTTACTTATTGCATGTATTGCCCAAAGGGCTGATGCGAGTGAGACATTTTGGTTTTCTCGCCAATGCTTGCCGCCGCAAAAAGCTCGCGCTCATCCAGCGGCAATTACGTAAGCCGCAGGTGGTATTGGCTAGTCCTTTGGTTAAGAAGGACTGTTTGTGGTCATGTCCGCAATGCCAGTTAGGTCATTTGCAGTTTATTGGGCTGATAAAACTGCAGAGATTAGTGATGATTAACAACCAAAGTCAGCCAGTACGTCTGTCAGGATAACCACCCCCTCAAGACGTAGCGTAACCGACAGCGAAAAGCAACCAGCCTTATGGGCACAAGCCGATGAGGGGATGTGGTGTGAGAGTGAGCCTGAGTCTGGGCTGGAATGCAGTGGACCACGCGCCTTAGTCAGTCAAAAGTGAGCTTGAAAGAATGATAAAGCTAAAACAATATCAAGTGATTACCCATCAAACTGTATAAAAAACCGCTACCGCAAAAAAGCAAATTCCTATAGCATCATTCATACCCATTTACACGGATGTGGCAGCGGCCAAGTCCAACAAGCGATTTATGCCCTGCAAACAGCGCAGCGCATAAATACTAAGACGTTAGGTTCTGGCTATGGTTACCTTCATGTTGAGCGTTATTGGAATAATTGGTGTTTTGCTGATCTTGCTACCGACAGAGTTCATCTTAGCGTTTGATGGTCAAACAGGACGCTGGCTATATGAACATGCTGAAGACAAAGTAGCAGGTATGAAAAAGGCTAGAAAATTTTACAGGTTGCTTGGTGTTTCTTGTTTAGTTGTTTCAGTCAGTTTCTTAATATTCACTTAACAAGCCTCTTAATTTAGATTCACCAAGGCTGTCATGTCATTTGCTGTGCAAATCGCCCGCCAGCATATGGTTCACTTATTAGAGGGGCGTTATGACTAAAAAGGAGGGGATATGCATTCTAAACAAACAGTACAAAATATTTTAGAAAGTCATGGTTTTAAGCTAAATAATGAAAGTAATGTTGGCGATAGTTATAAATTCAACCTTGATAATGGGTGGCAGGCTTCTGCATTTTGCTCGTTTGTCGGTAACATATTTCAAGGTAATATTGATAAGCAAGCATATGAATATATTCACGTTAGCTTATTTGATTGTATTGGTACACAGTATGAATTTAAAAGTTCGGAATCGTTAGATAAAAATATTGATCGAGTTATTGCTACACTTAAAGCTCACTCTGATAATGACGACATATTAAAATGTGAAAAATGTAATAGTCGATATGTTCAGCCTAAAAAGCCTCCAGCAGGAAAAAAATGGAAACCATTCCTATCTTGCAGTGGAATGATGATCGTAGGTAGTGGACGAAATAAAGGTGTCATGTGTGACGGTACATCTAAAAAATTACCAGCAGTAGTAGTAATTTAGTCATAACAAGTGCGTAATGCGGGAATTTTATTCGCTGGCGGTTCCCGCCAAAACGCTCATAAAATCCCCATACGCAAGCGTTATATTACTTTATGAGTATTTCGATTAAGCGTTTAAAAAGTAAGGCGAGAAGGAAAGTCGCGAATGGTTCTGCGATTATATTTTCTTCGTTCTTGTTAAGTATATTTGTTATGCCGTTAGGTATTCTTATTCTGCTACTAGGATTCGTAGGTGCAACTACCTATATCTATTCCAGCATTGGGAATATAAAGTGCCCTAATTGTCACAAACCTTTTGGGGTCGGTATGAGTTTTATAGGCTCAATCGAAGTGCCCACAAAATGTAATTGTTGCCATGAACAGGCATCGTAATATAACAAGTCAATTATGTTTGCCCAACAAGTTGGGCTGGGACGCGCACAAAGCGCGCGCCCCATATTGAAGCGTTAACCCATAGAAATTTTTATCCGAAATTCACCTTATACAGTCGACGTCCTGACACGCTTTTGTCCCAAAGTATGTTGCGTATATCTTGTAAATCTACAGATTACGCGAATGCTCGAAAGGTGAGCCATGGTGATTGGCGAGACGACCGTCCGCCCCATGGACGGGGCGATCGAGCATCCAAGGATGGACTTGCTGCGAGTCGACGAGCGAATGCCATGGCAAGCCTGTGCGAGTGGATACCCGTAAACGCTAAACTTCTAACAACTGAAATTACTGCTCCCCAAACACTACTTTCCAACGCATTTCTGTCCAAAAGCTTGCTATGTATTTCTGTAAAATAAACAGGCTTCGCCGATGCTAAACAGTTGAGCCTTGGTGATTTGCGAGACGACCGTCCGCCCTATGGCCGCTCTTTGGCGTTCATGCCATCGCGGCATTTGTGAATCCTTTCACATCAGATGGGGCGGTCGAACATCCACATATGGACTCGCTGTGTATCGTAGAGTGAATGCCATGGCTCACGATTAATCTGTGGCTGAAGCTAAGCTCACAACTTTTTTGCGATGTATGCTGTTCATTTTTAACTTACTTGTGCCAATCTCATTCTGCTTAAGTCACTCTCAAACAAAAACATCGGCCTAAGCCGATGTTTTATATCTACTAAGATGGTCGAACGTTAGCTGATTAGGCCTCTTTAAACGTGCTCCAAATGGGCGCGTGGTCTGAGGGTTTATCTATGCCGCGAAGATCGTAATCGACATCGGATTCGACTAAACGTGCTGCCAGTGAAGGTGTTGCTAAAATCACATCAATACGCAGGCCGCGGTTGTCATCGAAACCTTTACTGCGGTAATCGAACCAAGAATAACGTTCGATGCGCTCTGGGTGTAATTGACGGAAAGTGTCGACTAAACCCCAGTCTTGCAAGGTTTTCAACCACTCACGTTCTTCGGGTTGGAAGCTACATTTGCCGGTTTTTAGCCAACGCTTACGATTGACTTCACCTATGCCTATGTCTAAATCGGTCGGCGAAATATTGATGTCACCTATGATGGCGATATCTTCATCGTTGCTGTGGTTTGTCTGCAAGTAGTGCATTAAATCCTGATAAAACTTACGTTTAGCAGGATATTTTGTTGGGTGATCTATGCTTTCGCCCTGTGGGAAATAGCCGTTGAATACCGTTAACGGACGACCATTCGCTTGGGTAAATGTGCTGATAATCATGCGGCGCTGGGCATCTTCGTCATCGGTTGGAAAACCTTTTTGCAGCTTTTCTGGCGCGACTTTAGACAACATAGCAACGCCATAGTGGGCCTTGCCGCCGTGGTAATGCACTTGATATCCCATGGCTTCGACGTCGGCTAATGGAAACGCTTCGTCGTGCACTTTGGTTTCTTGCAGGCCGATAATATCGGGCTGGTGGCTGTCGATTAAGGCTTGTAATTGATGCAAGCGCGCACGCAGACCATTGATGTTAAAGGACACTATTTTCATTAGGGCAGGACTCGTTTGAAAGGTTTAACGACCACGCTTTTATACACGCCCGCTTCGATATAAGGATCGGCATCGGCCCAGTGTTTTGCTGCCACTAAGGATTCAAAATCGGCGACAACCAGTGAACCACTAAAGCCAGCATCACCTGGGTTTTCGCTGTCAATGGCTGGATGTGGGCCAGCGATCAGTAAACGACCTTCATCGGCGAGGGCTTGCAGCCGAGCTAAATGGGCAGGGCGAGCGGCTAAACGTTTTTCTAAACTGTTCTCAAAATCTTGAGCTGAAATCATATACCACATTATTTGAGTTCCTTGCGTTGATCTTCGGGAAGGTGTTTATAAAGATAAAATACGGTCAGGACAGTATTAATTAAGGTTAAAGCGGTTAAACCAAACACTTTAAAATTGACCCAAGTTTCTAATGGCAAACTAAAGGCGACATAGATATTGACTAGGCCACAGCTGGCGAAGAAGACGACCCAATACCAAGTTACGCGGGCCCAAATCTTGTCTTCTACTTGCATTTCTTTGCCTAACATCGACTTTAATATCGATTTATTGAGCAATTGGCTGACACCTAAGGCGATGGCAAACAAGCTGTAGATGATGGTCACTTTCCACTTGATAAAAGAATCATCGTGGAACACTAAAGTGAGTGTGCCAAACACTGTCACCATAGCAAAGGTGATTAAGTGCAT
This sequence comes from Shewanella sp. SP1S1-7, assembly GCF_031932105.1. Classification (NCBI taxonomy): domain Bacteria; kingdom Pseudomonadati; phylum Pseudomonadota; class Gammaproteobacteria; order Alteromonadales; family Shewanellaceae; genus Shewanella; species Shewanella sp. SP1S1-7. The sequence goes on along the minus strand of NZ_JAUOEU010000029.1, from coordinate 58,720 downwards.
CTTTTCAAGTTTCTTATATAGCGCATAGGTCACGATCAATTGAAGCGCGGTAGCTGCGATCAATGCGCCGCTGGCGATATATATATCGAAAAATTTATAGACAGCAAAAAAGATGACGAGGGGCAGGAAATCAAGCAGTTGTTTCATAATTAATCGTGTTAAAGAGACATGGGCTTGAGTGTAGCATGTGCAACATAAGGGCAAAAGCATCATGGGCCTAGGATTGCGATCTTGCCCATTAAACCGATTTAATCTTATAAGCTAGCTTCACGTTGGCTTGGCGGCGTTGACGTTAACCTTTGCACGACTTAACAGCGGGCAATCGTGGCATTGGCCAGTGTTGGCGAGTTGATACCTTAAGCAGCAAGTACGGCGAATGCAGTGGATTTTTGGGCTCGGTTTTGAGCGCGATGCTGTACTCGTTACTATTCTCGCAACTGTGTTCGGTGTTGCGCTGTCATGCTCTGGTTCGATGAGTAAGTTAATGCTGTTATACAGCGGATTTGTGCTGCCATCTAAAAAGGTCGTGCGGCGAAACAGGACTTGTTTTAGTTGCTGACTGTGCTGCTCAGTAAGTCCCAGCTCCCCAAGATACCAGTGGATCAGATAGCCTAAGTGGCTCCAATATAACTTGGCGGGTACAGGGCTCAGAGTGAGCAGGCGCTCCACACTCGGCTGCAGTAAGTTTAAGATAAAACCTTGTAGGACAAGTTCTTTATCAACTGGCGGCTTATATGGGCTTAATGGCGAGTGTACCTCAGTGTCTATCTTGATACTTGGCTTAGTGTTGGTTTGGGAAAGTGGCTTGATGCCGTGATGTTTTTTAAAAGTCAAAGCGGTATTTGGCTGGTGTTTTACGATGTTAAATTCAAATTTGGCCACTCGGCCACTGGCATGTAGCTGCATAAACACGGACCGTGGCTGCCATTGAAGAGTCTCGAATGCGGCTTTTGGGGCGTTGAAAATCCATTCCATCATAGGCGGAACTAAGAGGCCGAAATACCATTGGCCCCAAAGTGAATGCAGCGCTTTGCGAGTGTCTTTTCGATTGGCCACAGCGTTTTTACTGACCTCAGCGCTTTTACTGGCGAAAGCGGGCGCTCGGCTGGTTGCAGCTGTTTTATCCGTCTCGGTTTCGTTTTCGGTTTCGGTTTTAGTTTCAGTCTGACTTTCGGCGCTAGGGTGCGCTATGGCAAAACGCGCGAGCAGTTTTTGATAAGTATCGGCGCAGCTCCACTCATCGAAACTGAGTCCCGTGGGTGAGGACGTTGCGCTAAAGTGCTCGCCATAGAAGGGCGCGCGTTCATGTAACAGCTGATTGAGTGTCAAAATGGTGTGATTCAAACCGTCGTGGCTGTGCGAGGTATCGCGCAATAGTTGCAGTCTGGTGTCTCCTCGTTGGCTTGCCATAATGACTCCTTAATGGCTGTGATTGATTGCCGCTGTGCTTGATAAGCCACGCTATTATTGATAAGTCCAATAGATGAGGACCTTGTGGGCCCAAGATTTGGGCTCACAAGGGTTTTCGAACTATCTCAATAAAAGTCTGACTTAGAAGCGATAGTCCAAGGTTAAGCTGGCACTGCGCGGCGTACCGTATTGGAATTGACTATATTGACCGACTTGGCTGTAGTAGCTTTTATCTAAGGCGTTGTGCAGGTTTGCGCTGAGTTTAAGTTGCTCGGTGAAGGCGTAACTCGCCATTAGACTCGCTAGTGCGTAAGAGCCTTGCTCTACTTCGACTTTGCCAAGTGGCGAATTAATCGTTTGGTAGACGCGGCTCTGCCAGTTAACCCCCGCACCTATTTGCAATTTATGCCAATCACCGCCAAAGGTATAAGTGGTGAAGAGTTTTAACTGCTGACGTGGTGACGTGGTACTGATACGTTTGCCTTCAGGATCTTCGCTAGTGAACTGGGTGTAACCTAAGTAAAGATTCCAGTCATCAGTGATTTTACCCGTCGATTCAAATTCGAATCCCTGTGTTTTTGTACCGTTTACGCCTTCATACACTTGCGTTGTTGTTCCTGGGATCACATCGCCAGTGCTGACTCCGACATTGTCTTGTCTGATCTCAAACACCGACAGCGACATATCTAAAGCCTCATCGAACAGGCTCGCCTTAATCCCGCCTTCGTAGTTTTTCCCTTTGACCGGATCTAGATAGCTTTTATCGATTTTTTGCTTAGTTTGCGGTGCAAAAATATCCGTATAACTGGCATAGAGCGAATATTGCTCGGTCAGGGCGTAGGTGAGGCCGAAGTAAGTGGTGAGTTCGTTGCTGATGTTGAAATCGTAACGGCTGCCAAAATTATCTTGGTCGGTTTCCCACTCATTGAGGCGTAATCCGACGATGACAGCTAAAGCGTCGCTGAGATTAAGCTGAGTCGCTACATAGGCTGCACTCTGTTTGGTTTCGCCAAATGAACCCGTGGTATAGGTTTCCTTCCATTGAGGTTTTGGATATTGGAAGTTCGGATCGCGAAAATCCCCCAAAGGCGGTACTGCCGCAGTGGGATAATAGTAGGGATTGGCGAACTCTTGGCGTTGGCCATTCCAGCCAAACATCAATTGATGTTCTAATCCAAAGAGTTGGTATTGTCCTTCGGCGCGCAAATCCACATTGTGTTGGGTGCGACTGCCGTCGACATAGGCGATAGAGCCTGCAGTGGCGCCGATATTGGTTACAGGATCTGGATATCCCGTGGCCCATAGTACATCGAACTCCAATGAGTTATCGCCGTAGGTGTAAGTCCCTTTTAGGTTCCAACCGTTATCTAATCTGTGTTCGAGACTCGCAAAGGTGTTGAGGCCTTGGGTATGCGCCGAGCCCCAATCGGGCGCCGTTGAAGTGGCACGATCATAATTAGTGCGACTGCCATCGCTGTAAAATAGCGGTAAACCGCCCGACATAGTGCCGCTCGGCGTAGCATCTTGGTAATCGACACCAAGGGTGAATAAGGTGCTATCGCCAATATCGGTTTCGACTATGCCGTATAGCGTTGTGCGCTGTTGCTCGTACCTGTCTTGGAATGAATCTTTATCCTGATAGGCGGCCACCACGCGACCGCGCACAGAACCCGAATCATTTAAGCCGCTGGAAACATCGACCATACCACGCACATTATTCCATGAGCCCACACTTAACGAGGTGTTGCCCATAAACTCTTGAGTCGGGCGTTTACGGATAAGGTTAATGGCCGCCGAGGGGTTACCAGCTCCCGTCATGAGGCCAGTCGCGCCGCGTACCACTTCTACTCGCTCGTAGATGGCGGTGTCGATCAGATTATCTCCATAGTTGAAGCGGGTATCGTAGGTGGTTGGCACACCATCGTACAAAATACTGGTCACGGCAATGCCGCGGGCACTAATACTGTATCTGTCGTTATCCATTGGGCGGGCATTGATCCCCGCGACGCTGGTCATGGCATCAATGACACTATTAAGCTGTTGATCGTTCATCATCTGGCGGGTGATAGAAGTGACCGACTGCGGCGTTTCTAGATAGGATAAATCGAGCCCAGTTGCCGTGTTCATCGCTTGGGTTTTATAACGGTTGTCGTGTAAATCCTTAGCGCCAATGACATTGATGACTTCAATTTCTTTCTGGTGCTTTTTAGTTTTACTATCCGCATCGACAGTGTCAGCTGTGGCATGGGGAACCGTGGCTAACATGGCTGAGCACAGCAATAGCTTCGGGTTAACGAGGGCTTGCCGACAGACGAGTGCGATGCTGGAGAGAGGAAAAGTCTTCATAATGTTGATCTTTAATTCCGTTTAGGTTGGGTTTAAATAAAGTGGGCCAGTTAGTAGCCCACACAAACGTTTCGTAAAGTTTCAGGTCTGAGCTGCGTGTTAACGTGTTTTCGGCTCAGCGCTGCCAAGTTTGGGACGCTTAAAGGCATGGCTTTGTCTAAAGGCCGCCAAGGGATTGTCGATGTCACCGGCGAAACGCAGGTTTTTCTCCCTGTCGGCGAGGTCTATCATTTGTTGATTATTATTCAATTGGATACGATTGAGGCACGTACGTACAAAGCTGTCCTTAAACAGATCGTATTGGGCAAACTTGTCGGCCAAATGTGGATGCTGGGCTTGGTAGTCACGTACATTGTCCGCCACTAACTCCCAGAATTGGCTTTCACTGACGCTGGTTTGCTCATCGAGCAGCGGTGCTAAATAGCGGAAAATACAGTCAAAAATATCCAGTAAGATGTAGTTAAGCTTCATCTCTTCTTCAAGGCTTACCGCCAGGCGTTTTACATCATCAGGTAGCGGCTTCGCGCCATTGAGTACCGCGACTTCTTCGCCTATGTCTTTCATTAAAATCTTGACTGGCACATATTCATCGAGCACTAAGATCAGGTTTTCCCCGTGTGGCATAAAGACCAGATCGTAGGCAAAAAACGCATGTAACAGCGGCGATAAATACAGGTTTAAGTAGCGACTGACCCAATCCTTTGCAGCTAAGCCTGAGGCCGTTATCAAGGCTGCAATCAGCGCTTTATCTTCATGATCCGTGTGCAGTAGGGCAGCCATGGTCATCAAATTTTGCTTAGGCGCAATGTGCGGCAGTGGGCTTTCGCGCCACAGGGCCGAGAGCATTTTTTTGTAGGCGCTATCTTGGGTGAGCGCTTGCTCGTAATAATGGTGGTGATATCCTATGGCGGCAATTTCCTTCAGGATCACAAAGCCTTGTTGGGCAAAGTAAGGGTCGCTCTCAACCAAGTTCGCCACCCACGCATTAATTTGTGGTGTGCAGCTCATGTAAAGGGGCGATAGACCACGCATAAAGCCCATATTTAGGATAGAAAGCGCGGTTTTGACGTAGCACTTTTGCGGCGATGCAAGGTTGAAGAAAGTGCGTATCGATTGCTGCACTTGGTATTGCTCATTGCCTTCACCAAGATAAACCAGATCGCCGCGGGCTATGTCGCCGGCAAAGACGCGGGCGATTTTTTCACGCCACTGCCAAGGATGCACTGGCATAAAGTAGAAGTCCTGCGGATCATGCTGCTGGGTTTTAAGATGCTGCTGAAAATCATCGAACTGCTGACCGAGCTCTGCTTTTAATAACGCGTCGTGATTCAAGTTTTCGAGGGCGGCAAACGTGGTCTTGCTCTTGCGCACCCCAAGCCAGACTAACTGCATTGGCGCGGCGCTTTCTGGGGCAAATTGACGGTAATCCTGCATATCGAAGCCAATACGGCCGTTATTGGCAATAAACACCGGATGGCCTTCAGTCATACCCGCTTCTATGCTCTGATAATCGGCTCGCGCCAGCGTGGCGGCGGGGATCGCCTGATACGCTAACTTGTACGCCTTGCTATAAAGCGTGCTAGTGATTTCCTCTAAATAGGTAGGCAGTAAGGTTTCGCTGATCCCTAAGTCATTTTTAAGGGAAATGATCAGCGACATCGCATCGAGAATTTGCTCTTGTCCTGCGACTGAAACGCGGATGGAATCGGCATCAATCGCGAGATGATCTAGCTGATAGTGCCGTGCACTAAAATAGTAAGTGCTGTCTTTGAGCCGCAGTTCATAGTGGTTAAGCCCTGCTTTTTGCCCGTATAGCGTCGGTGTAATGAGCTTCTCGTGGGTGAATTCGCAGAGGATTTTCTTCACTAAATGCCGATTAGCCGCTTGCCAATAGGCGGGGGTCAAATGCTCTGGCATAGAAGTCGAGGTTGACGACAGTGTTGGCTCGAGTTGAGCCGCTGCATGAGTTGGATGATCCTGCGTTGGCAATGGATTTATTAATAAGGCTTTTGTGGGTAAGTTCATCTAATTCACCTAAAGAGTCGAAAATGTTATGGGGGAGGTTGCGGGTGCTTTGAACGAGCTTGGCAGCACTGAGCTTGTCTGGGCTAAGCCCGTCGAAGAGGGCGTGTTCGATGCCAGCAGACGATCGGCCGCGGTACAAAATCCGAGGTAAGCTGCTTTAGTACTTAATTGAATTGCTTTTTCATAGCGAATGCCCACTCGGCTATTTAAGCGATGAATTTTGCCATTGAGTTGATCGGGTTCAACCACAAGGCGGCTAAAGGCCAATTTTTCAAGCACAAGCTGCGCTATCGCATCCATCACTTTGAAAGATAAGCCGCTGATTGGGCGGCCATCGGGCGGCGCGATAATCAGGTGCATACCGCAATCCCCCTTCGCAACAGGATAGTGGTGACCGATTTCATCGTGGGCGGGATCGTAGAGCTCCGCCATAAAGAGCGCTTTGCCCTGCCACTCACCTATCAAGGCAAACTTGTGCTGCGTGGTTACCATAAGGTTCTCTATGGCGGTGAGACTCAAGCCTTGCATGCCCCAAAACTGCGCGTACTCTTGGTTAAACCAAGACTGGAGTGTTGGTGTGTCTTGCTTAAGATCTAACGCTCTGAACTGGAAACCATTGATACTTGTCATCGCTGATAGCTGCGTTAAACCTAGCTGCGTTAAACCTAGCTGCGTTAAACAATGGTCACTGAAATGACTCGCCATTATTGCGCCTCCTTGTTTGGCGCCATCAAGACCGACATCTTGGTTCCCGCGCCTGCGCTCATACTCGAAGTCGGTGTTTGGGTTGGGTAGAGATGCGGCGATGCATCAGCGTTATTGTTGTGCGGCGACGTCTTAGGGAAATGTTTAGGGTTAATAATTGCATTGCTGCCGCAGGGCTGATGCTTGGCAAGTTTGGCCGGATCGAAGGTTTGAAAGGCGATATGTTCTTCAATATGGTAGGGCGCATAACCAAGCACGGCCTTTAAGATGATGCCGTTGCGATAACAGCCCATACCCAGATCCGGGGAACTTATTCCATGGGTATGTAAACCGACATTTTGGACAAAAATATCCCCGCGAATATCTATGCTGTAGTCGCGTTGCACGCTGAGTTGTCCCGCATCATCGAACTCGATCTGTTGCTTTATCTCTTTGATAAATTCAGGTAAACGGTAGTGATAGCCAGTGCCTAACACCACTGCACCCGTGGTTTGGCTCAAAGGGGTATTTTGCTCTTGATGCTGGAAATGTAATTTGAGTGCATCTGGGTCAGTTTGAATACGGGTTAACGCCACATTGGTCATCAATTGGCACTGGAAATCCGCAATCAAGCGCTTTTGATATAACAAGTCATAGATGTCGTTGATAAGCTCTGCATTAATGCCCTTGTAGAGCGATTTTTGACTGGCAATCAAAGCACAGCGTTTTTCCGGTGCTAATTCGTGGAAGTAATCGACATAATCTGGCGAGGTCATCTCCAACGTCAGCTTAGTGTATTCCAAGGGATAGAAACGTGCTGACCGTGTCATCCAATTGAGTTGATAGCCATAGGTATCAATGTCTTGCAGTAGATCGTAAAACACTTCCGCCGCACTTTGACCACTGCCAATTACAGTGATGGCACTCTGACTCTGCAGGTAGGTTTTTTGCTGCATATAGCTGGCTGTATGCATGACCCGCGCATCTTGAATGGGGCAATCCTTTGGCAGATAAGGCTCTGTTCCTGTGCCTAACACTAGCTTTCGGCATTGATAGGTATGGGTTTTGCCACTGCGTCTATCAAAACCTGTGACTCGATAAATACCTTCACCGGCGTTGTAATCCACTTGAGTGACCTTAAAACCAAATTTTAGATTGCTGAGTTGTTGGCTTACCCATTGGCAGTACAAGTTGTATTCGTGGCGAGGTAAAAAGAAATTCTCACGAATGTAAAAGGGATAAAGTCTACCCGTCTTTTTGGCAAAATTAAGGTAACTGTAACGGCTGGTGGGATCGGCCATAGTCACTAGATCTGACATAAAGGGGGTTTGCAGTCTCGAGGATTTGAGTAGCATGCCTGGATGCCAGTCAAAGCTGGTTTTAGCATCTAAAAATAAGCAGTTAAAGCCGTCGATAGGTTCTGATAAGGCGGCGAGACCAAGATTGAATGGGCCAATGCCGATGCCGAGTAGATCAAAGATTTCGCGATCCATTTCCCTTTGTTGAGTAGTCACTTACGCCTCCTTTGGCAGCATGCTGTTGCGTGTTGCCGATCCAGTAATCAGTTACCTAAGGACGCAAACCAAGTTAATGCGGCTGTCAAAATAGCCTGTTTAGCTATCTATCTTGCTGTGGTTAATTCGCTATGTTTAGCGCAGTCCTTAGGCCATTTTTCCTGCTGCCTCTGTCCCGACAACGGCGAGTAAATTAGCACGTGAAAATATTCAAATGCAAACCATTCTCATTTAGGAGGTGGTGAGGGTTAATACTTTTAACTTACGGATAAGCGGGCTAAGTACGGTTAATAACGTATGTGACGGCAAGATAATTGGCTGGCAAAAAGGCTAAACTTAAGGGGTGTATAATCGAGTTGATTACGAGTAATTTGACTTTTATATCTATAAATACAAGTGGTTATATCGATATTTGTGTTGGTTTATTAATCGAGGGGAATTGATTTAGATTGCGGCAATGTCGGCTGAGTCCAATGGGGATAGGTGCCGCTAAACAGTCAGTGTAAATCCATTGTAAAGCGCAGGCTGGAGCCTCGCTCAAGGCACTGGGTAAAATGAGTCGGGTGTGGGTTAAGTTTAAATGGATTGGCTCAGATGCATTGGTCCAGATTTATTGGTTTTGATGAATGAGTTCAGAGGCATTGCCCCCAGATGTATTCGCTTAGCTTGGTATTTTCTCAGAGAGCTATTCGCTTAAAACTGCTATTGGCTGGAACTGTAAATAGGGCGGTTATCTCGGTATGGATAGCGGCAGTGCGCGTTTATTAAGGGCATGAACTTAAGCTAAAGCCGTCCTAATACGGCTTTGAAATGTGGCTGTTAACTCAGAATGCGAGTTCGAAAAGCTAAATCGTAAAACTAGCGTAAATCGACAAAGTGTCCGGTAATTTTACGCACTAATGGCAACACCATCAGTAATGTCGGGAAGGCGACCACCCATGAGATAAGCCAAGCACCGAGCCAGAGTTCGATAAACTGCGGTGAAGCGCCAACGCCATTGAAAGTACTGATCCCAGAAACGATACAACTCATGAGAATAGAAAGGAAAAAGGGCATTACAACCGTGGCATACTTGGCTGGTAATTTAGGCGTGCCCAAAAAAGTACGAGGTTTGTCATCGGGCAAAGATTTGGAAATGGTCATCGGATCCTCTATTGGAGATGTATCAGGCGAATGATTTGTCACAGGCTAACACAGTCAATTGCGTTATCGACTTCATTTGCTCTTCCCATTGGGTTCAATAGCGAAAGCAAGGTATTTAAGCGATTGATGAAGTTTAGCCCGCGCGGCGACATTCTAGGTATTGCACCGATAAAGCGCAATCATTAAAGCCCAAGCTCGCCTATCTGTACGTTCACAGTTAGCGCAGGGATCAAGACTCAATTCATTCCATTTGTTACCCAAAGCTCGCCCGTCACATGGACCCAGTGACCGAGCGAAATAGGGGATTTGCCCAGTTCAGTATCAAAGGGGAGTGCAAGGTTTGAGTGCGACAGGTAAATCGTATCTTCGGGTGTTTGGCTGATGTCGACGATTTGTCCTGAAGTTTCAAAGTTCAATTGAATTGGTAGGCGTGGAGCTTGCTCAATGATGTCAACTTGAACACTTGCTAGTCGGCCGAGTAATTCAACCGTCACCCATTGGTTAACCGGAAAGCGCATTTTTGCCAGTTGATCGCTGCCTTGGTAATAAAACCAAATCGGCGCGCCATTGTCGCATTTGCCTGCGACTTCACCTTCAACACCATTGCCACATGGAGTTAGCTCGAGAATATAGATCCGATACTGCATATAAAGTCCATTTCATTTCGATACAGACATGCTACCGAGGAACTGTGACTAAATAACTGCGACTAAATAACCGCTAAGCTATCAGTTTGATTTCTTGTCACGGTAGGGGGGGGAGGCGTGATTGTTGATAAAGATAAGAGCCGTAAGAGAACACCAACAGTGAGGTGAGCAAGGCTGGGTAAACATAGGAGTCGGTCAATCTAAAGCAAAATAAGTGAGGCTGCGAATGTGCCCCACTTATTCTGTTGATTTTTCTCTTTCATCGCGTCTTAAGCACTAGCGATTTAGGCTATCAATTTAAATCAGTGACTTAGTTTATCAATTTCAATCAGTAATTTATCTCAGTGATTGAAATCTTGATTAACTTAGGTCGCCGCTTTCATGGCGCGAGTAAAATCGCCAAGTGTCGCCAGTAGCTTAGCTTCATCGTGCTGGTGGGTTTCGATGATCTTCACAACGGCAGAGCCAGAAATTGCCCCTGCAGCGCCTGCTTTGATGGCGGCGGTTACTTGAGCGGGTTCGGCAATGCCAAAGCCGAGTAGCGGTGGCGGCGCATTAAAAGTTTTCAATTTGGATAGAATTTCTTCCACCGGAACGCCAGCTTTAGTGTCTGTGCCTGTCACCCCTGCGCGGGATAAGAGATAGGTGTAACCTTCGCCGCTGGCGCTAACCAGTGCAAGGGTTTCACTGTCGGCATTGGGCGGCGCGATAAAAATGGGTGCGATACCATGGGCTTTAGCGGCTTCGCTAAAGGGCGCCGATTCTTCCACGGGTACGTCGGCAATAAGCACTGAATCCACACCCGCTTGCTGCGCTTTGGCGTAAAACGCATCTATGCCATTAGCAAACACCAAGTTCGCATACAGCAGCAAACCGATTGGCAGTTCAGGATATTTAGCACGCACTTGCGCCAGTAATTCAAAACACGCCGTTGGAGTCGTGCCCGCCGCTAAAGAACGCAGGTTAGCACCTTGGATCACAGGGCCATCGGCCAAGGGATCGGAAAACGGAAAGCCCAGTTCTAAGGCATCGGCACCGTTTTGCACTAAGGTATCGATAATTTTCAGCGATAACTCAGGGCTAGGATCACCAAGAGTGACGAATGGGACAAAAGCGCCACGACCTTCGGCTTTGAGTTTGGCAAAGGTGGCTTGGTAACGGCCAGTGTTGGTAGACGTGTCACTCATGTTTATTATTCCTCTTTACCATTCAAAATGTCAGAAACGGTGAAAATATCTTTGTCGCCACGACCGGAAAGATTGACCACTAAAATGGTTTCTTTGGTGCACTCGCGCGCCATTTTCACGGCATAGGCGATAGCATGTGCCGATTCCAATGCGGGGATAATCCCTTCACAGCGAGCCAGTTGTTGGAAGGCTTCTAACGCTTCATCGTCGGTGGCGGATTCATAACGGGCGCGGCCTGTGGCATTAAGATGCGCGTGCTGCGGGCCAACGGATGGGAAGTCCAATCCAGCTGAAATTGAATAGGATTCTTCGATTTGGCCTTCGCTATCTTGCATCAAAGGCGCTTTCATACCGAAGAAAATCCCTGTCTTACCGTGTTTAAGCGGCGCGCCGTGCATTGGCGTGTCTATGCCTTTACCCGCAGGTTCGACGCCAATCAGTTCGACACTTGGCTCGTCGATAAAGTCAGCAAACATGCCGATGGCGTTGGAACCGCCGCCCACACAGGCGATAACCGCATCAGGTAGGCGACCTTCGCGTTCCAGCATTTGCTTTTTGGTTTCTTCGCCAATAATGCGTTGGAATTCACGCACTATGGTTGGGAACGGATGTGGCCCCGCGGCCGTGCCGAGCAAATAGTGGGCCTTTTCGTAGCTGCCAGACCAGTCGCGCATCGCTTCATTACAGGCATCTTTTAAGGTGGCAGAACCTGAGGTGACAGGAATGACTTCCGCGCCCATCAACCGCATTCTAAATACGTTAGGTGATTGGCGCGCAACGTCTTTCGCGCCCATATAGACTTTACATTTCAAGCCTAATAGCGCGCAGGCAAGAGCGGTGGCAACGCCGTGTTGTCCTGCACCGGTTTCTGCAATAATTTCCTTTTTACCCATGCGTTTAGCAAGCAGAGCTTGGCCTAACACTTGGTTAGTTTTATGTGCGCCACCGTGGAGTAAATCTTCCCGTTTAAGGTAGATTTTCACCATAGGATTGGGGCTTAAATTGCGGGTTAAGGTCAGTGCTGTTGGGCGACCCGCGTAGTTTTTCAGTAAATCGGTAAATTCGGCTTTAAAGTCGTCATCTTCCTGCGCTTCCACAAAGGCAGTTTCTAATTGCTTAAGGGCTGGCACTAAAATCTGTGGCACATACATGCCGCCGTATTCGCCGAAATAAGGGTTAAGCTTTAACTTGGACATACCTTTTTCCTTATCTTATCAATCATTTTGTCAGTGGCTTGATGGGGCTAACCGCGTCTTGGTATTAAACGCGTTAACTGAGCCGTTATCTATTTGGTCACTGGCATTAATAGGTTCATATTTTTTGTTGAGCATCACGCTTGTCGAGCACCAACTGCATCTAGGGCTTCTTGCTTAGCGCGATAGGCTAGAGACGTAAATGGGTAAAAGCCGTTTGGATCAGTTGCGCCGATTTAATTCCTGCGGCGGTTTCTAGGCCAGAATTAAAATCTAAACCGTAAAATCCTTGGGCATTGGCACTTGCCGCATTGTCGGCGTTGAGTCCGCCCGCCAATATGGCATGGGCCTTTTGCTGGCCTAAGGACTTCACATCAATATTTTGCCAATTAAAGGCTTGGCCTGAGCCGCCAAATTGACCTGCCGTTTTACTATCAAAGAGATATCGCGATGCTCCCAGAGGCAAGTTGCCAAGTTCACCCGTTTGCGCATCGACGCTGACGGCTTTCCAAATTTGGGTGGTGAGTCCCGCTTGCTCAAGTCGCTCGGCGAGCTGTGCGATTTCAAGTTCAGTTTCCGTGCCGTGCAGCTGTACGGCAGATAACTGCAAACTGGCAGCGATATCGGTGATGGTGCTTGGCGCGGCATTAACAAACACGCCGACAAATTCAATGGCGGGGGCATCGGATGCACGGTACTCCTTGAGTAGTTGTTCTGCGGCATTAAGGGTTAACGCGCGTGGGGATTTTTCAGCAAAAATCAGTCCGCCATAGACAGCGCCTGCTGTTGCCGCGGCGCGAATATCTTCCACACGGGTGAGGCCGCAGACTTTATTGTGACCGAAGATCAATTTACGGCAGGCCAAGTCGATATCAGCCTCAGCCATAATCGAGCTGCCGACAAGGAAGCCATCAACCAGCGGACTTAGGCGACGTACTTGCTCATTGTTGTAGATGCCAGATTCGCTGATCACCACGCGGTCGCTGCCAATGTGTGGCGCTAAGGCTTCTGTGGTGGCGAGATCGGTACTTAAATCCCTTAAGTTACGGTTGTTGATGCCAATAATCGGCGCATCTAATGCGATGGCGCGCTTAAGTTCTTCTTCGTTACTGACTTCGGTCAGTACATCGAGTTGATACTTAGCGGCTTCTTTCGCTAGACCTTGATATTGTTCATCATCAAGCACGGACAGCATCAACAGAATCGCATCGGCGCCTTGGTGGGCGGCGAGTTTGATTTGGTATTTGTCCACAAAAAAATCTTTGCACAGAATTGGTTGGTTGACCCGAGCGCGCACCTTAGGGATATAGTCCATATCCCCTTGGAAAAATTGCTCGTCGGTTAATACCGAAATGCCCGCCGCATATTTACCGTAAATATCGGCAATGGCTTCTACATTAAACACATCGCGGATAAGTCCTTTGGATGGACTGGCTTTTTTGCATTCTAAAATGTAACCCGCCTTGGGTGCCTTGAGTGCGGCAAATAAACTGCGGTCAGAGATTTTTGGCGATAGGCTCGCCTCAGGGAAACGCAGCTTCAGGGCGGCAATATGGGCCGCTTTGGTATCGACGATACGGGTTAACACATTACTTTTTGGCATAGCGTTTGTGGCTGCCTCTGGCTGAGTACGCAGGTCTTGAGTCATTGCTGTTGGAGTCAATTCTACTTGAGACATTCGCTTATTTTCCTCTTTCTTGACCGTTGACATGGGCTTCACCGCTGACTTTTGCGAGCTGGCTTAACAATTCAAAGGCTTTGCCGCTTTGAATGGTAGCGAGAGCAAGTAAGGTTCCGGCTTTGACTGAATCAGCAATTCCACAGACATATAAAGCACAACCGGCATTGATGGCGACCGCATTGGCATGTGCTTCAGTACCGTTGCCTTTTAAAATCGCCTCGGTAATCAAGGCATTCTGCGCGGGCTCGCCACCTTCTAAGTCTGTTATCTGCGCTAAAGGCACACCTAAATCGGCGGGCGTGAGTTGATACTCTATGATGTCGCCGTCTTTTAACTCAGCAACTTGGGTGTTGCCGTGCAGCGCGACTTCATCTAAACCGCTGCCGTGCACTACCATAGCGCGTTTTGTGCCAAGCGCCTTTAATACTTTCGCTATCGGTAAGACTAACTCAGGGCTATACACGCCAAGTAACATAAATTCAGGTCGTGCGGGGTTAATTAGCGGCCCTAACACATTGAATAAGGTGCGCGTTTTCAGTGCTTGTCTTACGGGCACCGCATGTTTTACCCCGCCATGGTAGTGGGGCGCAAACAAAAAGCACAAATTCAATGCGTCGAGGCAACGACTGGCAGTCTCTGGCGACATAGTTAAGTCGATGCCAAACTGCGCCAAAAGATCCGATGACCCTGATTTACTCGATACGCTACGATTGCCGTGTTTGGCGACCTTAGCACCTGCCGCCGCGGCAACAAAGGCCGCAGTGGTGGAAATATTAATGGTATTAAAGCCATCGCCACCCGTGCCAACAATATCAACTATGCCATTGTAAAGCGGATTGTTGTTTCGCTCAGGGCAGGGAAAAGGTTTGGCGGCGGCGCGCATGGCATCGGCGGCGCCGCTGATCTCATCAATGGTCTCGCCGCGCATTTTCAGCGCAACTAACATTCCCGCCATCGCTGCTTCACTCATCTCACCGCGAATTAACGCGCCAAAAAGTTCGGCGGTTTGCTCGCGGCTTAAACTTTTACCTTGGTATAAAACGTCGAGTAAAGGCTGAATAGGGTTGGTACTCATGCGGTTACTCCTGTTGTCATGTCTTGGGTAAGAAAGGCTAAGGTTTGAATGAGCAATGTGCTGCCCAACGTCGTCAGAATTGATTCAGGGTGGAACTGAAAGCCAACGGCTCTGTGCTCAGGGTGCAGAATCGCCATCGGCATAGCGTCAGTCGTTGCGATTACTTGCAAGCAGTCAGGCACGTGAGTGGCGACCAGACTGTGGTAACGGGCAACGGGCAAGGGAGAGGGCAAACCGGCAAATACGCCAGTACCATCATGGAAGGTTGGGCTTGCCTTGCCGTGCACCACAAAAGGCGCGCGCGCCACTTTGCCGCCGTAATATTCCACCATAGCTTGATGCCCAAGGCAGATGCCCAGCATAGGGACTTTACCGGCGACTTTGGCGATAAGCGCCATCATAGAGCCTGCTTCATGGGGCGCACCAGGACCGGGTGATAACACTAGGGCTGAGGGTTCTTGTTCGTTAAGCAGTTTTTCAGCGATAAAGTCGGCGGCAACATCGTTGCGGTAAATCACCACTTCACAGCCAAGGCTGCGAAATTGATCCACTAAGTTGTAGGTAAAGGAGTCAAAGTTATCGAGTAGATAGAGTTTCATGTTTGGCTCCTATTTAGATGGTACTGAAGTGGATTTCACAAAAGTGGATTGAGCTGACGCGTCATTTACTGGCGATTCATTGACTAGCAGCCCAGCGCCCATTTTGATGGCCGAAATCACGGCTTGGGCTTTTTGACGGGTTTCGTCAGCCTCACTTTGGGGATCCGAATCGAACACGACACCCGCGCCCGCTTGAATAAAGGCGGTGCCATTTTTGACAAAGGCGGAGCGGATCACAATACAGGTGTCCATATCACCAAGGGCATTAAGGTAGCCCACAGCGCCGCCGTAGCTGCCACGGCGGGCTTTTTCCGCTTGGCGAACCAATTGTGATGCACTCACTTTTGGGGCGCCGACTAAAGTGCCCATATTCATACAGGCCTGATAAGCATGCAGCGCATCTAAATCTTGGCGCAGTTGACCCGTTACGCGACTGACGAGGTGCATCACGTGGGAATAGCGATCAACTTTCAGTAATTCAGCTACTTTACGGCTGCCGCTTTGGCTGATGCGTGCGATATCGTTGCGAGCTAAATCGACCAACATTAAGTGTTCTGACAGTTCTTTTTTATCTAAACGCAGTTCAAGTTCAATGCGGCTGTCTAAGTCAAAATCAATCTCGCCCGTGGCGGTTTTACCGCGTTTGCGGGTGCCGGCAATCGGGTAGACTTCGACTTGATTGCTGCTGGCTTCGTATTTAAGCGCGCTTTCTGGTGAAGCACCAAAAAGCGTGAAATCTGGGCCCCTGAAATAAAACATGTAAGGGCTTGGGTTAGTTAGACGCAGGGCGCGATAAGCCCCTAAGGTATTCGGGCAAGGTAAACTAAAACTACGCGATGGCACCACTTGGAAAATATCGCCCGCAATAATGTGTTCTTTCAAATCGATAACGGTTTGTTTGAACACCTCATCGGAAATATTGACTTGCTCAGTAGCGTCGATGGCGACCAGTGTCGGCACATCGGCAGGTGAATTACCGAGGGTTTTACATTGAGTACTTAACAGCTGAACTCGCTCGCTCAGCGCTGCGGTGATGGCGGTATGCTGGGCGGAATCACGACTGAAATTATGGGTAATGATGTCGGCTTGTTTCAGTTTATGGTCGATAAGGATTAAGGTTTCTGCGAGGTAGAATAAGTAGTCTGGGCAATCATTATCGCGGTTCGGCACGGCTGGCAGCGGTTCGACGGTATCAATCAAGTCGTAGGCCAGTACGCCACCTAAAAACAGATCCTCAAAGGCGGGTTTACTTTGGCTGTCAGTATGAGTGCCACAATCAATTTGCTGGATAAACATCCGCAGGCCATCGAGTGGCGAGGTAGATTTTAAGCGTGCATCTTCATCCTGCAACTTAGTGTCTTTTTGCAGTGTCACCACTAAGGTCAAGTTATCACGGACTAGACTGGCACTCATATCAGCACGATCGCCGCTCGCGCTGAAGAAGGTTTCGATTGGGGTAAGTAAGCTCGCGCCATTGTCGGTCAGTGCGGTAAAGGTCAGTTGATAACCGTCGCAGCGGATCATCATGGCGGCATGGGTCATCACCATGCTTTTTAAGTGATCTTTACTGTCGATTTCGGCCGATTCCAGCAACATAGTATGGGGCGCATCTTGAGTAATGTGCTGATACAAGCGCAGTGGATCGCTGTGGTAGGTTAATGCCGCCTTGAGTGTGCTTGAGCGTGCGAATGTCTGTTTGGGCATGTTCATACTCCAGCTACCTTATAAAATGTCTTTAACATCATGAGTTATCTCGCTTTCTTAATCTTGTTACCCGAGTCTGCCGACATTTTTCGCACCTAACAAAAAAGCCCGCATTTCTGCGGGCTTCTTGTTGATTCTGGTCACTTTCAAATGAGCACAGAGCTTCACACCACCCGCTAAGTTGGGAAGTGCCACCACCAAATGATGTTTAATGAAGCATTAATGTGTGTCATTCAAAAGGGTCTCGCTAATTCAGTAATTGGTGTATAGAAAACCTTAGCCGGGGTCGAATGTCAATTGAATATTTTTCATTTTCTGCGATTTATTCACTTTAATGACGCAGAAAATTTAAGTCACACAGCCACAAAATGCGAGATAGCAGCGCATTTATTAACAAATTCACGTACAATAGCCCCATGAATACTCAAAGCATATTGGCTGATCTGCACAGCCACACGACCGCATCCGACGGTCAGTTAACTCCGTCTGAATTGGTGGCTAGAGCCCTTGAAAAGGGCGTGCAGTTATTTGCGATTACTGACCACGACACGGTAGCAGGTTTACCCGAAGCCCGTGCCTTTAATCTATCGCAAGCAGAACCGTTGAAATTGATCTCTGGCGTAGAAATCTCTACTCGCTGGAACAGTTATGATATTCACATAGTTGCGCTTAACTTCGATGCGGATAATCCTGCCTTATTAGCATTTTTAGAAAACCAGCGTGAGTTACGTGAATTACGCGCTCAAGAAATTGGCCATAGATTAGCTAAGGCCGGTATTGAAGGTGCTTACGAAGGTGCCAAGGGGTTGGCGGGTGAAGCGGCATTGAGCCGTGGACATTACGCCCGTTGGATGGCTGAAAATGGTCATGCTGTGGATATGCCGAGCGTGTTTAAACGCTACCTTGCCCGCGGTAAAACCGGTTATGTCCCCAATAATTGGGGTGATATGGCCAGCGCCATCGATATCATTCATAACGCGGGTGGATTAGCTGTGTTGGCGCATCCCAGTGGTTATAAGTTATCGGCAAAGTGGCTTAAGCGATTAGTGCGTGAATATAAAGAAGCGGGTGGAGATGCCATGGAAGTGGTACTTGGCCAGCAAACATTAGACGACAGGGCCAACCTTGTGGCCTTGAGCTTACAAAATCAATTGCTTGCATCGATAGGGAGTGATTTTCACTTTCCAAGTAATTGGATCGAATTAGGAAAAAATCTGTATCAGCCCCAAGGTATTGATTGGGTCTGGCAATCGGAATCTTGGGTGGAACGACCATGAGTCAGTTTTTTTATGTACATGAAGTAAATCCGCAAACACGCCTTATCAGTCAAGCTGTTGCCGCTTTAAAAGCGGGCGGTGTGATTGTTTATCCCACCGATTCGGGCTATGCCTTAGGCTGCTTGATTGGTGAGAAAGATGCGATGACGCGGATGGCGAGAATTCGTCAAATCGAGAACGATCATAACTTTTCATTGATGTGCCGTGATTTATCCGAGCTTGCGACCTACGCCAAAGTGGATAATCAGGCGTATCGCATTCTAAAAAGTTGCACGCCTGGGCCTTATACGTTCATTTTTAAAGCGACCAAAGAAGTGCCACGTCGTCTGCAAAATGACAAGAAAAAGACCATAGGTATTCGCGTGCCCGACAATGTGATCGCACTGGCGTTGCTTGAAGCCTTAGATGCGCCGCTGATGTCGACCAGTTTGGTGATGCCAAATGCAGAATTTGCCGAGTCTGATCCTGAACAAATTCGCGATTTGCTCGAGCATCAAGTGGATGTGATTATCCATGGCGGTTATTTAGGTGAAAAACCGACGACAGTGATTGATATGTCTGAAGATGGCGCCGAAATTTTGCGTGAAGGCGCGGGTGATATCACGCCTTTTCTCTAAATCCAGCGCATTAGATTTATCTGTAGTGGATGCGAGTGAGCGATGCGGCGAGCGGCAGTGAACATTTGGCAGTTTTATCGCCGCAGATTTACAGGTATAATCGCGCGTTTGGCGTTAGCCTAAGTTGGCTAGCGCAGCGTTAACGGAGCAAGATAGCGGATGCAGGGCACGCAACAGAGTTTACCCTTAGCCGTTATTCGTGGTCAGGCAATGACCGAAATGCCGCTGGATTTGTTTATTCCGCCGGAGGCATTGGAAGTGTTCCTTGAGTCCTTTGAAGGCCCATTGGATTTACTGTTATATTTGATCCGTAAGCAAAAATTAGACGTTGTCGATTTACCCATTCAGCAAATCACCGCGCAGTATTTAGAATATATTACGTTGCTGACACAGGCTCGAATTGAACTTGCCGCCGATTACTTAGTGATGGCGGCAACGCTTGCCGAGATTAAATCCCGTTTGCTGCTGCCGCGTATGGTGGCTGAAGATGAGGTTGAGGAAGATCCTCGGGCGCAATTGATCCGTCAGTTGAAAGCCTATGAAGTGATTAAAGAAGCGTCGCAAAAACTCGATGATTTGCCGCGGCTCGAGCGGGATGTGTTTCAAGCCAAAGCGGTGGCAGCACCTGACATTAAGCCGTTAATGATCCCGCCAGAAGTCTCGTTGTTTGAAATTGCCCGCGCCTTTGGCGATGTGCTCAAACGTATCGATGCCAATGAAGATCATCACGTTAAGCGTGAACAGTTATCGACGCGTGAGCGCATGAGCCAGATTTTAGCCATGCTGAACTCGGAAGATTTTACGGCATTTGAACGTTTATTTACCGTAGCAGAAGGCCGTGCAGGCGTGGTCGTGACCTTCTTAGCACTGATGGAATTAGTCAAAGAATTATTGGTTGAATTGTACCAAACAGAACCGTTTTCAACTATTTACGTTAAGGCCTATTAATTGATGCAGATAAATCCGACTCAATTAAAACAGCTTATTGAAGCGAGTTTGTTTGTATTGGGGAAACCCTTGTCGGCGAAAATGTTGAAAGACACTGTATTGGTGGATTTCACGGTTTCCAGAGACAAAATAAAAGCTGCATTGGATGAGCTGCAGCAGGATTATCAAGACAGAGGTGTGCAACTTGTGAAAGTCGCTGGTGGTTATCGCTTCCAGACCTTAGACGTCTTGAGTCCTTTTTTGCAGCCCCTGTGGCAAGAAAAGGCGCCTAAATATTCGCGTGCGACATTAGAAACCTTGGCGGTGATTGCTTATCGTCAACCTGTGACTCGCGGCGATATTGAACAGGTGCGCGGTGTGGCCATTAGTAGTCACATCATAAAAAGTTTGTCAGATAGACATTGGATTAAAGTAGTTGGCCATAAAGAAGTACCGGGGCGACCCGCGTTGTATGCCACTACCTTAGAATTTTTAGCATATTTTGGCTTAGACACCTTAGCGGATTTACCGCCGCTGTCGGATACTGAGTCATTGCAGGCGGTTTTTTCAAGTGTGAAATTAACGCCGGAACAGTCAGAAGAGCAAAATACTAATGAGTGAAAAATTGCAGAAAGTCTTGGCCCGTGCAGGCCATGGCTCCCGTCGTGAGATGGAGGCATGGATTGCTGCAGGCCGAGTTAGTATTGATGGTGAAATTGCTAGCCTTGGGGATCGGATTGAAGCCGATGCTAAAGTGCGTATCGATGGCAGAGCCATTTCGTTAAAGTCTGCCGAAGACGTGATCTGTCGAGTATTGGCATACCATAAACCTGAAGGCGAAATTTGTAGTCGTAAAGATCCTGAAGGCCGTCCAACGGTATTCGATCGCTTACCTAAAGTGCGTGATTCACGCTGGGTTGCGGTAGGTCGTTTAGACATCAACACCTCAGGTTTATTGTTGTTTACCTCAGATGGTGAATTAGCGAACCGCTTAATGCATCCATCGAACGAAGTCGACCGCGAATACGCAGTGCGTACCTTCGGTGAAATCCCTGAAGCGACAGTGCAACGTTTGCGTACTGGCGTAATGTTAGAAGACGGCCCTGCGCAGTTTGATAGCATCAAGCCAGCGGGCGGCGAAGGCATGAACCAGTGGTGGCATGTGTGTTTACGCGAAGGTCGTAACCGCGAAGTGCGTCGTCTGTGGGAATCCCAAGAAGTGCAAGTGAGCCGTTTGATCCGTATCCGTTACGGTATGGTTGAATTGCCAAAATCACTGCCACGGGGTGGCTGGGTTGAATTGCCAATGGAGCAAGTTAACTACTTGCGTAAATTGGCAGGTTTAGAACCAGAAACCCGCACTATGCTTGCTGCCGATAAACACAGCGTAGCCCGTGCTCAGGTGAAGAGTGCTAAAATTCGCCGCGCCGTACGTAAGCATAAAGTAACCGGTTCGGGAAAACCTAAGCCATCGCGTCAGCGCAGCTAAGTTGTTTTATCCCAATGAAAAAGGCCGCTTAGCGGCCTTTTTGCTTTCTGTTATTTGCAGCTATGTTATAACAAGAGTCAGCTGGATTGAGGAGTGAATGGATGAAGCTAATTTCAGTGCGACGGATTTGGGAGCAAGCTGCCCATAATGCGTTTACCGATTTAATCGCGTTTCAGGAAGCACTTTTTTGTGTTTTCCGTGAAGGGACTGCCCATGTGTCACCCGATGGCGCTTTGCGTATTCTACGTTCAGTGGATGGCGGCGAGACGTGGCAGAGCGTGGCACTTATTCGTTCGGAAGAGGCTGATTTACGCGACGGTAAACTGATTGAATATCAAGGGGAATTGCTTTTACTCGGTGGCGGGACCTTACATGATAAGTCGGGTATACAATCACATCTTTGGCGCTCAGCCGATGGGCGAGTATGGTCGGATGCGCTAAAGATAGCTGATAAGGGCTATTGGTTATGGCGTTTAACCGAGCATCAAAATACGCTCTATGGTGTGGGCTATCGCCCAGGACCTGATGGTGACACTCGGTTGTATAAGAGTGATGATGGCGTGCGGTTCAAGACTTGGCTAAAGGTGTTTAATAATCAAGGTTATGTCAACGAAACAGCCATTGTTTTTGATCAAGACAGCGGCTTTTGTCTCTTGAGGCGCGATCCCGTTTGGGGCCCTGAATTTGTTGGTTTACTCGGTCACAGTCGCGCGCCATTCACCGATTGGCAATGGCAAGAACTCGATAAGCGCATTGGTGGGCCAGTGATGTTGATGTATCAATCCCGCCTGTTGGCTGTGGTGCGCTTATACGATGAACAAGTTCGAACGGCTTTAGTTGAAATTCATCCTGATACTGGCGTTGTTCAAGAACTACTGACACTGCCATCGAAGGGCGATACCAGTTATGCGGGCGTTGTGATTGACGGAAATGAGTTGTGGGTAAGTTATTACTCAAGCCATGAGTTAGCTGACTCACCGCTAGATACGCAGAATTTGCTTGATGAATCAAGCAGAGCCGCTAAAGCTAAAACGATGATTTATTTTGCAAAAATTCAGTTAAGTTAAGATTGGCGGTGCGGCGTTTTTATGCTTTTTATTGCCATTGATTAAAACAGAGTTCCATCTTGTGAATATCTAAAATAATAAAGGGCCATCAATAGGCCCTTTATTATTGCTGAATCATATTGCCAAAAACCGATAAGCGATGTGATTACTGAGCGTTGAACTGCTGACCGTTCACTGCGCTTGCGTCTTGACCCATTAAATATAAATAGGTTGGCATGATCTCTTCTGCGGTTTTGAGATCCAGCGGATTTTCAGCAGGGTAGGCTTTAGCGCGCATTTCAGTGCGGGTTGCACCAGGATTGATACTGTTGACGCGAACCGAGGTGCCATCACACTCATGGGCGAGGACTTGCATCATGCCTTCAGTGGCAAACTTAGAGAAGGAATAAGGTCCCCAGTAGGCGCGGCCTTGACGACCCACACTGCTCGACGTGAAGATAATCGATGCACTGGGCGCTTGGCGCATCACAGGTAGTAATGCTTTAGTTAGCATAACTTGGGCCGTGACGTTCACTTTGAGTACGTCTTCGAGTGATGGAATATCTATGTGTTCAAACGGGCCTAGGGCACCGAGCAGGCTCGCGTTATGTAATAAGCCGTCTAAATGATCGAATTGCTCGGCTATGGTATCGGCCATATCGCGATAATTTTGCTCCGTCGCGCCCTTAAGATCTAATGGCACTATGGCAGGTTTTGGATAACCGGCTTGTTCGATGACATCGTAAACCGCTTCTAGTTTTTTCACTGTTTTACCGAGTAAAATCACAGTGGCGCCGTGCTTTGCAAACTCAATGGCAGCGGTGCGACCTATGCCTGCGCCAGCGCCTGTCACTAAAATTGTTTTGCCTTTGAGTAAATCTTTTGCTGCTTGATATTCCAACATGAGTCTCTTTTTCCTCTTGGCGAGAATGCCCGCCACTTCTAGAGTCGCCGAAGTGATAAACGCATGTTTCAAACAAATGAATGAAACTTTGTTATAAATAGCTAAAATGTTTGTGACAAACTTGTGGCTAACTCAATATTTTTACGTTAACTTGAAATGAGTTAGGGGCTAACATAAGCCCTATTGGTCACAGATTTAAAAGCTATTGTGACTAATTTCTTGGGGAAAACAAAACTATTACAACAAGATTTGGGGAAAAAAGATGAAAAGACTCATTTTGGGTGTTGCGATTGCATCTGCACTGGGCCTCACAGGATGTGGTGAGGACAGTTATAACGATCTCAAGGATAAGACAGAACCACTCGTCCCTGAATCGCACATGGTGTTCGACCCTGCTAATTCAAAAGTACCATTACCGAATGATTTGCTATTCAGTGGTACCAAGGATGGCACATTATCGATTCCGGGTGAAAGCTCAGGCAATTATGTTGATCCACAAATAGCGCTTGGGGCGTTAGATGGCTGGTCGACAACATCACCGATTTCCATTGATATTGATCTAGCGAAAAAACACGACGGCACACCGCTGACCTTAATGGCGGCATCGGTTGCACAACCTGGCGCAGTCAGAATGTTTGAGGCCACTGTCGGTGGTCCATTGTCTTCTGATGCTGAGTGTACTGCTAAACCGTCAGTTTCAGCGTGTAAAGTCGGAGCAGAACTTCAGTTTGGCGTTGACTTTGTATCCACCGCATCAGGCAATAAAGTGGTGATCGTGCCGCTTAAGCCACTCAAAGCTGGGCAGTCGTATATTTATGCGACGACTAATCTTATTCAAGATTCTGAAGGTCGTGGTATTGCGCCTTCAACGACCTATGGTTTGTTGAAGCTAGACATCACTACATTACCTTTAGAAACACCCGATCAATTGATGCTGCAAACCTTAGTGAACAGCTATGAGAAAGGCATTGCTGCGGCCCATAATGTCGATCCTTCGACCATAAGCTACTCTGGGCTGTTTACGACTCAGTCTGTCGCTAACGTCTATGAAACGACTAAACTGCTGATGGCAAAGGGCGCGCCTTATGCCCCCAGCTTTGCTCAGATGCCAACGCCTGCCGGTTATACTGTTGCACAAGCGGTGGGATTAACGGACTCAAATAGTGCTGCCTTTAAAGCCGCTGATTTAGCCGATGTGTATACCGCAAAAATTAAACTGCCGATTTACGGTGATTGCTCTTCGGTCAGTTGTTTATCAGCTGAAGGCAAACCATTAATTAATGGTCATTGGAAAGCACAAGGCGATAGCCCAGTCTCCGTACTATTAGCTTTGCAAGCGGGCACACTCAGCCAAAATAATTTTGGTATGCAAGCCGTGGCCAATGGTATTGCGAACCCTGCCGATGCGTTAGCCAATCCGTCTCTAATGGCGGGTAAAACTTGGTTGTTAGACGATGGTACAGCGGTAGATAAAACTAAGCATCTGACTAAGTTCAACCCAATTCCAGCGATTAAAGGATATGAAACCGTACCTGTACTGATTTCAATCCCTAATGCAGCTAAATTAGCAGCGTTGTACAATAATCCTGATCTAGCGACGGCGCCATTGGCTGGTTGGCCAACCACAATCGCACTGCACGGTTTAGGTGGCGGCAAAGAAATGTCACTAGCCTATGCGGGTTCGTATGCGGCCATGGGCGTTGCAACTATTGCTATCGATATGCCACTGCATGGGGCGCGCTCATTCGATGCTAACGGCGATGGGGTTTATGAAGTCTCTGCGACCGATCCTTCTTTTGGGGCTGTAGTCGGTACACCAGATGCCTTTAAAAATGGTAATCCGCTGGTGTTCGTGAATATCTCTAGCACTTTGTCGGTTCGTGATAATTTCCGTCAAGCGACGATGGACCATTTAGGTGTTCGTCTTGCTCTAACAGGATTAGCACAGGGCTTAGCACAAGCAGGTCAGCCACAAGTATTTGACGTGTCTAAAATCAGTGCTCAAGGTCTGAGTTTAGGCGCGATTGTCGGCACCGATTTTGCGACCTATGCCAGCACTGGCATGAAGAACCCTGCAACCGGCGATGCCTTGCCAAATGCCTATGTCATCAATGCCTTATCCCTAGCAGCGCCTGCAGGGGGATTAGCAGGATCATTTGCGGGTTCTGCAACCTTTGGTCCAGTGCTGTTTAGCAATATCAAGGCATCTGCGACTTTCCAAGCGCTGGTCGATAAGGCTAATACTGCAGGATATGAGGTGGGGAGTCCTGAATATGAGGCACTGGTGCAGGCAGTATATGCCCAGTTTATTCCTACGTTTGCCTTTGCGGTTCAAACGGCTGTGGATTCTGCTGATCCAATTAACCATGCCTCTATGTTAAAGGCGACGGACTTACCTGTTCATTTGATTGAAATCGCCGGTGATGGCAATGGTAACTTACCTGATCAAGTGTTACCGAACCGGGTAGATAACTTTCCGTTATCGGGCACTGAGCCGTTGATATCTGCTATTGGCCTACCTTGTGTCGATAGTACCAGTAAAGGTCATGGCGTTGTGCGTTTCTCTAAAGGTCACCATAGTTCGATTGTGAGCCCAGGTGAAACGGACGCTACAGATGGTATGGCTGCTGCTGCTACCGTTGAAATGCAGACTCAAGTGGCAAACTATGCTGCGACTGCAGGTAAAGGTGATGCGACGATTTTAGTGACAAACAGCGATGTCATTGCGACTTGTCCTAACTAATCTGCGCTTAATCGGAAAAACCCAGCGAATGCTGGGTTTTTTTATGGGCCTTTAGGCTGTTAGAATAGCGCGCAATTGACTGATTGATGTAACGCCCTAACGGAGAGCACTTTGGAATTTTTATACGAGTATGGAATGTTTTTGGCGAAAGCCGTCACGATAGTGGTCGCAATAGTTGCGGTTATTATTGTGGTGTTGGCTTCCACTGTTAAACATAAGTCAGATAAGGGCGAGCTGAGGATCACTAACCTGTCTGAAGAGTTAGAAGAACTGAAGCATGGCTTAAAAGAAGAACTCCTTTCAAAGAAGCAATTCAAAGCCTATGAGAAGCAATTAAAGGCAGAAGAAAAGGCGAAAGACAAAGCTGCTGATGATGCCTGCACGGGCAAAGTGTTCGTGATCGATTTTAAGGGCAGTATCGATGCCGCTGAGGTTGCGTCACTGCGTGAAGAAATCAGTGCCATTTTAGCTATTGCGGAAAAAGGCGATGAAGTGGTTGTTAATGTCGAAAGTGGCGGCGGTATGGTGCACGGCTATGGTTTAGCCTCCAGCCAGCTTGACCGTTTACGCCAAGCCGATATTCCGCTAACAGTATGCGTTGATAAAGTGGCTGCCAGTGGCGGTTATATGATGGCCTGTGTTGCGAATAAAATTTATGCGGCGCCTTTTGCAATTGTTGGTTCAATTGGTGTTGTTGCTCAACTGCCGAACTTTAATCGTTTGCTGAAAAAGCATGAAATCGATTATGAGCAACATACCGCCGGTAATTTTAAACGTACCTTGACTGTGTTTGGTGAAAACTCCGATGAGGGAAGACAGAAGTTTCAAGAAGAACTCGAAGAAACCCACATCTTATTCAAAGCGTTTGTCGGTAAATATCGCCCTGAGTTGGATTTAGTGAAAGTAGCCACGGGCGAGCATTGGTACGGCCAGCAAGCCATTGAATTAGGGTTAGTTGATGCGATTTCGACCAGTGATGATGTAATTATGTCACTTGCCGCAGAGCGCACTGTGTATAAGATGCGTTATCAGGTGAGAAAGAAACTTGCCGATAAAATTGCCCATGGCGCATCTTTATCTGTGAATGCTATTTTTAATCGCCTCATAGAAAAAAATCGTCCTATGTAATTCTGTCTATTGGTGAATAAAAGTAAAAACGCCTGCATTTGCAGGCGTTTTCATTTGCTGAGCTTTCGCGGCTAATACCGAAGCGGGTTAGATTTGATAGCTGATATGTTGATGGAAACGTACGATGAGATCTTCACGCTCCGGATCGACACCTATGTCGGCTGCGAAGGCCTTCAGAGCTGTTTCAACATTGTTCATAAAGCGTCCGAAGCCTGAATCATCACAGTCTTTGGTGCCCGCGACTATGGTGAAGTGCGCGGCTTCGACTAAGTTATCGGCATTCCAGCGACGGATCACTTGTTGCTCAGTCGCATTAGGATCGAACCCTATCATTTGTACTTCGGCTTTGCTGTCGAGTTTTTCAAACTTACTGTTACGCACCAGCGGGGTTAAGCCGTTTGCTATCATGGCAAGACGCGTCAATTGTCTGTTGGCTGCCGCTTTGAGGAAGCAATCTTCAAGGTGTTGATATAAAGGCGTAAAGTCGGTTGCTGAGTCAGGTAATAAACCCTGCTTAAGTTTACGACTCAGTGGCAAGCTTACTGTTACATAAGTGAGAGAGCTGACGTTCTCTGGTAATTCGCACTTTCTGGCTTTATATCTTGGGCCGATGGCACGCAGTTTATAGCCATAGGTTTCTTTATAGCCCTTGGCTTTTGCGAACAGATCATAGGATAAATGCTGATGGTCGCGGACCTTAACTTTAAGATCGCTTATCGGCATTAAAGGCATCAATTCTGTCAGTAATTCGCGCACTCTAATGTGGAAACTGGCGGAATTACTGCGGATATCTTCACCCGTGGCAAGGAAGACAATGCGCAGTTTACGGGCGCGATAGTTTTCTTGCGAGAATAAATTTTGGGCTTCGTGGTAGGCTGGATTATAAAAAAATAGAATTTGTTCAGTGGTTTGGAAGCAATAGGCTTCGGTGTGGTAACGGACAACAGGCAGTTTATCGTTAGTGATCACGTGGACATTACGCAGATCGTGTTGTTCTGCCAAATTAAATATCAAACGGCTTAAGGTTTGATAACAGCTTTGATAATCAGGATATTGACTCAGTAGTTCATCCGTCACCTTGATTTCGGCTGTGATGTATTGATTGGTACGGGCTTCCTTGGGTATGTACACTTTTTGCTGATGGCTAAGGGACATATTGACTCCTTGTTTGAGTTAACCATTTGCTAACACGAATTTTACTGTTTATCTATAGGGTTAATCTTGCGTTAGAACACGTTTTTATCCGTTGAGCATGAGTTTAGCTAAGTAAGCGGTTCGTTAGCTTAAAATAGCAGCTATTTTATTGGGTTAACGCATCTTCTATCCATGGTTGCATCCAAGTTGCTATCTGCGTCTGCGCCTTTTCGTTGGGGTGAATGCCATCCCGTTGCATTAATTCTGGATGGGGCGCGATATCCTGCATAAAGAAGGGGATCAACACGATATCCTGTGCTTTGGATATGTCTTGATACACTTGGGTGAACTTTTGGGTGTAGCGAGGGCCATAGTTAGGCGGTACCATGATCTCGGTCAGCAGCACTTTTGCGCCGCTATCTTTGGCTAGGGTAATGATTTGGATTAGATTATTTTCAAGTTGCGTTGGGGGGAATCCACGTAAACCATCATTACCACCCAGTTCAACGACCACAAGGTCGGGGGCGACGGAATCGAGTAAGGCGGGTAATCGGCGTAAGCCGCCCGCTGTGGTTTCGCCACTCACTGAGCCATTAGTAAATTGATGTTCGGGCAGATTTTTTTGCAGCAGCGCCACCCAGCCTGACTGCTCTGCCATGCCATAGCTAGCGCCTAAGCTGTCGCCGAGGATCAACACCTTTGCCGCGTGCGCTGGTGTGGCCATGAATACACTCAATAGGATGAATGCCCCCAGGGTCTTCGCCATTGATGTTAATCTTAGCGATTGATACCAGAATGATTTATATAAGAAGGATCCTATGTCTAACGTCATCTTAAAAAACAGTGCCATCAATGTTGTTAACCTCGAAAAATCAGTGACTACTCAGGAAGGAACGCTCACTATCCTCAAGGGCATTAACTTAGATGTCAAGCAAGGTGAGAGTGTGGCCATTCTTGGTCCGTCGGGTTCGGGCAAGTCTACTCTGCTCGGATTGCTTGCGGCGCTTGATACGCCTACCTCTGGCGAAATTTGGCTAGATGGTGTGGCGTTATCTCCACTGAATGAAGAGCAAAAAGCGGCACTGCGTAAACAGAAGGTCAGCTTTATTTTTCAATCCTTTATGTTAGTGGATACCTTAACCGCGCTAGAGAACGTTATGTTACCCGCCGAGCTTGCGGGCGTGAGCAATGCCAAGGAAAAAGCCCAAGCCATGTTAGTGCGAGTCGGTTTATCCCATCGTTTAACCCATTTGCCCAAACAATTATCGGGCGGAGAGCAGCAAAGGGTGGCGATTGCCCGTGCTTTTATTTGTGAGCCCACAGTGCTGTTTGCCGATGAACCTACGGGTAACTTGGACAGCGTCAACGGCCATAAAATTGCCGATATGTTGTTTGAACTGAATCAAGAAAGCCACACCACTCTTATCCTCGTCACCCACGATTTACTGCTGGCTAAGCGTTGTGAGCGGCAGCTGGTGATGGATAACGGCCATTTACAGGAAGATACGGCGCGCGCAGCACCGCTTGCCAATGCTAAGGAGGCTTAATAATGGAGTTAAGTTTGGCATGGCGCCTGTTTAAGCGCGAGTTACAGCAAGGGCAATTGTTATTGATTATCCTCGCTATTATGCTCGCGGTATTGTCTGTTAGTGGGTTGGCGCGGGTAAGTGAACGGCTGCAAGTGGCTATTTCAGGCCAAGCTTCACAGTTTATTGCCGCCGATCGGATTATCGATTCGCCAGTTAAAATTGATGCGGCGATTTTAACCAAAGCCGAAGATCTTGGGCTTAAGCATGTGACGAACATGCAATTTAATTCCATGGTCTATTCGGGTGATAAGTTTCAGTTAGTCACAGTTCGCGCCGTTGAAACAGGTTATCCACTCAAGGGCGACATTGAACTCACCAGTGGTAAAACCAAGGCTTTACCCCAAGCGGGTGAAATCTGGTTTGAAACCCGCTTAGGTGGACTCCTCGGTTATCCCAAATCCATCGAGCTAGGTAACAGTGAGTTTGTGCTCAGCAATGAAATAAGCCGCTTACCCGACGCGGGCTTTAATCCTTTTGCTTCCTCGCCCGTGGTATTGATGCGCATGGAAGATGTCGCCAAAACGGGAGTGATTCAACCGGGCAGCCGCGTGACCTATCTGTATCAATTTGCAGGCGATGAAGCCTCGCTTACGGCTTTTGAGCAAAGTGTTAAACCGCTTCTCAATAGCACCCAGCGCTGGGTCGATGTGCAATCCGGTGACTCGCCGATTGCGGGAGCCGTTAAGCGAGCTGAGCGCTTCCTACTGCTAGCTAGTTTGATGGGCATTGCACTGGCCTGCGCCGCGATAGGCATTGCCGCCCAGCGTTATTGTCAGCGCCATTACGATGTGGTGGCCATGCTGAAAACCTTTGGCGCCTCGGCAAAGCAAATTCGATTGTTGTTTGGTACTCACTTATTGTTAGTGACGTTAATGGGGATTGTGTTTGGCCTTGTCGGTGGTGTGTTACTCGATTTTGGGATCAGTTATCTATTGCCGCCCGAAATTGCCGCCTATTCGCCGCCACTCACTCGGCCATTACTGCTTGGTGTAAGCACAGGGCTTATCAGCGCCTTTATGTTTTCGGCTTACCCACTAATGCGTTTACTGGCCATTCCGCCACTACGAGTGCTACAGCGTCAGTTAGAAGGCCTGCCACTGGGGATGTGGCTGCATCTGCTTTTGAGCTTAGGGGCGATGGCGTTACTGGGCTATTTGTATTCCCAAAGTTGGGCTTTGACTCTGACTGTGGTCGCAGCGGTGTTGCTGCTCGGTGTGCTGTTAAGCGTGCTTGGCTTTGTGATGATACGTTTAGGCCACAGTGTCGGCATGAAGACCACCAATCCCTTACAGTTGGCACTGGCAGGGCTCAGACGTCGTGCGCGGCAAAATGCGGTGCAATTGGTGGGATTTAGCGCTGCACTGGTATTGTTATTGACGATTCTGGCGTTAAGACAAGACTTGCTCAACGAGTGGCAAAAACAGTTGCCCGAAAATGCACCTAACTACTTCCTCGTCAATATTGCGCCCGACGATGCTAAGCCCTTAAATGATTTTATGACGACTAAGGGGATAGTGGCGACGGACATTTATCCTGTGATCCGTGGCCGTTTAACTCAAATTAACGGTGAAGCGTTGATTTCGAATGAACAGTCTGAAGCGGGTGAAAAGGGCAGAGTGGGTATTTCCCGCGAGTTAAACCTAACGTGGCGCAATACGCTGCCTGCTAACAACGAACTGTTAGAGGGGCATTTTAATCAAGCGGCCGATGAAGTGTCGGTGGAATCTGGCGTGGCGGACCGTTTGGGTATTGGCATTGGCGATAAGCTGACTTATATGATTGATAATCAAGAGCTCACAGTCACGGTTGCCAGTATTCGTGCCGTGCACTGGGAAACGCTGCAGCCGAACTTCTTTATGATTTTCACCCAAGAAGCCCTCGCGCCTTTTGCTTATACCTCGATGGCGAGTTTTTATCTGAATGATCAGCAAGCTACGAATGACCAGTCA
Organism: Shewanella sp. SP1S1-7; assembly: GCF_031932105.1. Taxonomy (NCBI): domain Bacteria; kingdom Pseudomonadati; phylum Pseudomonadota; class Gammaproteobacteria; order Alteromonadales; family Shewanellaceae; genus Shewanella; species Shewanella sp. SP1S1-7. The sequence goes on along the minus strand of NZ_JAUOEU010000029.1, from coordinate 26,709 downwards.
ACAAATGACCAAGCAACAGACGGCCAAGCGCTGAGTGCCTATGGTACGCCTAAGGATGCGGTGATCCTTGCGCTTATTCAGCAGTTCCCGACCATATCTATCATAGATGTTGGTGCTATGGTGGGGCAGTTGCGACAGATAATTGAGCAAGTGTCGCTGTCCTTGTCTTTAGTGCTGGCCTTAGTGCTATTAGCCAGTGCCTTAGTCTTGATTGCACAGACTGAGGCTGGCATGGCAACTCGGCAGCGCGAACTGGCGGTGCTGCGTACCTTTGGCGCTTCGGGATGGTTATTGCGCAGTGCAACGGGTTTAGAGTTTGCCTTGCTTGGCGGTATTGCAGGAGTGTTAGCCGTCATAGTGGCCGAATTTGCGTTATATCTACTTAAGACGCAAGTGTTTGAGCTTAATGTGTATATGCACTGGCCTTGGTGGGGAATAGCCCCTGTTTCTGGCGCTTTAATCGTGGCCTTACTTGGGGTGTGGCGTTGCCGACAATTGCTTAGCCAATCTTGCTCTGAGCTATTAAAGGCGGGCAGCTAGTGATTGCTTGCATGGGCTAACACTATAAGTTTATGACTTAAGTAGACAGCGTTAACAATAAAAAGCACTGATGCTGCCTAAGCTCAGTGCTTTTTTATTGTCTTGCTGATTCTGCTGAGTTTGAGCATGACTCGAATATGAATATGCGTTTTTACATTGGCTTACAAATTGATCTGTGCCTAAGCTGGTAGCAACAGAACTTAGTGCAACGCAATGGGTCTATCTAACTGAGAACAGCGACTAGCTTATACATGCCAAAGAGAGGGAATATATGTTCAAAGGAATAACCAAACTACTTAAGGATAACCGCTCCTTTTTTTTGTTTATCAGCTTAATGTTAGTTTTCAGGAGCGCTGTGGCTGATTGGAATACCGTGCCATCGGGTTCTATGCTGCCGACTATCGTCGAGGGCGATCGCATTCTGGTGAACAAGATGGCCTACGATCTTAGGGTGCCATTTACCCATATCGCCTTAGTCAAACTGGCAGATCCCGCCCGCGGTGATATCGTGGTGTTCGACTCGAAAAAGGCCGATAAAAAACTCATTAAGCGGGTGATTGCTGTGCCAGGCGATACTGTGATGATGCGGGATAATCGTTTGTATTTAAATGGCGAACCCCTTAGTTACACATCCCAAGCATTGAGTCCTTATGCTCCCGCTGATGTCACAGAAATGCAGGAGAACTTACTCGATATGGCCCACAGTATTCGCCTTAATCCTGTAGCCTCAAGGCTCGCCAACTTTGGACCTGTCACTGTGCCAGACGCGCATTACCTAGCGCTGGGTGATAATCGAGATAATAGCGCTGATTCTCGGGTCATTGGCTTTGTGCCACGGGATGAAATTGTTGGCCGTTCCAGCTCAGTGGTTTTCTCCCTTGATTATGATGATCATTACTTGCCTCGACCTGAGCGTCTCATGCGCGAGTTTTAGCATTTACGATTTTGTACCATAAAGAAGGGCGCCGAATGAGGCGCCCTTTTGTTAGCTGGTTGATTCAACGATGCTTTACATTAAGCAACTTCTTCAAAAGCGACTACTTCATAAAGCTCAGATAGCCCTGCAAGACAATCAAGTTAACGATGTCGATAAAGAAAGCGCCGACGATAGGCACAACCATAAAGGCTTGGGGTGACGGCCCTGTGCGCGAGACTAGCGCGCCCATGTTCATTACCGCCGTTGGTGTTGCACACATACCAAAGCCGCAGTGGCCACCAGTGATCACTGCCGCATCGTAATTACTGCCCATCACTTTGAATGTCACGAAATAGGCGAACACCGCCAGTACTGCGGTTTGCACCAGTAAGATGACGAGCAGCGGGATGGCTAAATCAAAAATCTCCCATAGCTTTAAGGTCATCAAAGCCATAGAAAGGAACAGTGACAGGGCGACTGTGCCTATGACATCGATACTTTCAGTATGGGGCTTATAGCCGCGGGTGAGTTCAGTGATATTGGCGATGATAACGCCAAGGAAGAGAGCATAAACAAAGTCGGGCATTTTGAGCCATGCTATGCCCGATTGGCTGATCCACAGCGTGAGCCATTTTGAGCCTGCAACGCACAGCAGCAGTACAAACAGGGTTTCTAATATGGTTTTGGCTGTGACTTGATCTTCTTCTAACTGATCGTAAGTCACTAAATGCGGATGTTCACTGTGATGCTTGCGACCAATCCCATAGCGAGAAACAAGATTATGTTTACCGATTAATCGCTGCGCAACGGGGCCACCTATAATTCCGCCCATGATTAAGCCAAAGGTCGCAGCGGCCATAGCAAACTCTAAAGTATTGATACCGTAGTTTTCCGCAAAGGTTTGTGACCAAGCGACGCCAGTTCCATGGCCACCCGACAGGGTAATTGACCCTGCGATAAGGCCCATAATCGGGTCGAGCCCTAACAGATTGGCTAAACTGACGCCGACGGCGTTTTGGATAACAATATAAATCGAGGCAACACCCAGAAAGATAAAGACTTTTTTACCACCGCTGAGTAACAGCTTGTAGTTTGCCGAGAGGCCAATCGTGCTGAAAAACATCAGCATTAAGGTATTTTGCAGCGATAAGCTGAAGTCGAGACTGATATTTTGAAAGTGAAGAAATGCGACACCCGCGGCTACAACGAGGCCACCCACTATGGGTTCGGGGATATTATATTGCCTAAAGACACGTACATGGCGATTGATGGAGTGGCCGATAAACAGCACGAAAATGGCAATTAAAAATGATTCTAGCTCGCCAATCGTATAGGTCGTGTGCATGAAAATTCCTTACAAACTGTCTTAGTGTGGGCATTTCAGTGAGCACAATGCCCATTGAGGAGTCACCCATCTTGTTATTAAGTACCTGCTAATGCTGGATGTTAAGCGCTTGATGTCGAGGACAGATCAGTGTCAATCCGATAAAAATTTAAAGGATGAGTGAGCGCGAGTGTGTTTCGTTTTATGGTTTACAGGCCAAGAACAGCAGATTAAATAGCCTGTTCTTGAGCATAAATAACTGTCTATTTATGAGATGTTGCTGAGTTTATCTGTGGTCAAGGTTGAGGCGATTAATGCGTGCCTCCTATGACCGAATGGAGGCGAGTTTAGCAGAAAAGTGCCGCGCTGTCGCTAAATCACATTACAAATCATGATGTTACTATATTGTTTTTCTAGTGTTACTAAAGTGGCGCTTGTGCTTACGTCAACATCCAGCAAGCCTTAGCACCGAAATTCGTGCGCATTAGCGCCCGAATATGTCGATGTTTAATGCAAGATTCCGCGGGATTGTTAGCATCAGCGTGCTAGCCTATTTGGCTAACACGTCGGTTAAGGCATTGTCGAGGTCACTGAATTGAAACTGAAAACCGGCTTCGAGAACGCGTTTAGGATAAACAAACTGTCCTTCGGTCAGCAGCTCCGACATTTCACCCATAGCTAAGCGTAACGCAAGTGGTGGGGTCGTGATAAGGGCGGGGCGATTGAGTGCTTTTCCAAGCGCTTTAGTAAACACAGCGTTACTGACTGGGTTGGGGGCAGTGGCGTTGAATACGCCTTTGCAATGTTCTTGGCTGAGTAAAAAGTCGATAAGGGAGATGAGATCTTGCACATGGATCCAGCTCATGCCTTGACGTCCATGACCAATTGGGCCACCGAGTCCGAGCTTAAAGGGCGGTAGCATTTTCTCTAATGCGCCGCCTTTTCCTAACACAATCCCGATACGGATAATGCAGACGCGGGTTTGCTCAGTATTTGCATTAAGCGCTTCTTGCTCCCATTTTCGGCAGATGTCATGGCTAAACTCAACATGGGCACCATTGGATTCATCGAGCAATTGATCATCATGTCGACCGTAATAACCCACTGCCGAACCACTCACCATGATCTTAGGCGGATTACTACTCTGCTGTATGAGCTGAGTTAATCTTGCCGTGATATCCCAACGGCTATCACAAATCCGCTGCTTCTGGTTTTTGCTCCAGCGCTTAGCGACGATCGGCTCGCCCGCAAGATTCACTATGGCGTCGATATGATTTAGGTCGCTCAGCGCATCGAGGCTCTCAAGGTAATGGTGCTGATTACCGAGTATTCTCTGCGTTTGTTGCACTGAGCGCGTTAATAACGTCAGTTGATGATGGGGCGCCAATCGTTCGACTAATTGGCGGCCAATAAAGCCGCTTGCGCCAGTGATCAGTATATTCATGGAACCTCTCTTATCGGTTGAGCTCTGAGGATATATACCGAAATACGGTGTGCAACGATCACTTAGTCTGGCTATTTCTAGCGAGATTATTTCTGATAACACAACTCCATAGAGACTGAATCAGCAAAGCGCAGGGCATGGGGTTTGTCGATTTCGACACTGGCAAATTCAACCCAAGGATGCTCACTGGCGATGGCCAGCGTTTGGCTGGTGAGATTTTCGAGTAATGAGAAACGGTTATTCTCGATCAGCTCAATGATCTTTTTGGTGATAGTGCGGTAATTGAGTGCATCCTCAACATTATCACTGTTACGGGCACGCTCGGCACAGTAATGGATCACGACATTGATGATCACGTCTTGGCGATTTTGAATTTCATCTTCTTTAATGCCGATAAAAGTACGAAGTCTTAAGTTTTTAATGCGTATAATCGCGGTTTCTGGTTTCATAATGGCAAATGGCTATCTTAAGCTAAGGTTTCTGAGGTTAAGTGTGTTCTCGGGTTAGCCTAACAATTTTATCTAAGATCAAGAAGGATTTTTAATAAATGACGCGACCTAATGCGCCCTCCGCAGCTTACCGTGGCTTTGCGGTTATGGCCTTTGTAGTGATTATTTTGGCAGGGATTAAGGCGGCGAGCCCGATTGTGGTGCCGTTTGTGCTGTCCAGTTTTCTGGCGGTGATTTGTAATCCCGCGATTGGTTTAATGACAAAATTCCGTGTGCCTAAATGGCTTGCGGTGATCCTCTTGATGGGATTTATTGTGTTGATGGGCCTCTGGTTAGCCTCGGTTGTCGGCAGTTCAGTCAATGAGTTCTCCAAACAATTGCCCCAATATCGAGTGCAGTTAGTCGAGCAATTTGCTTGGATATTAAATAAGTTACATTCCTTCAATATTCAGATTTCGAAGGATCAAGTGTTAGCGTATTTTGACCCTGGCATGGCCTTGTCTATGACCACTAATATGCTGTCGGGTGTTGGCAATGTGATGGCGAATTTATTTCTGATCATCTTAACCATCGTCTTTATGCTGTTTGAAGCCCAATCGCTACCAAAGAAATTGCATCTGGCGCTGGACGATCCCGATATGCGCCTCAAGCAGATTGACCGCTTTTTGCAATCGGTTAATCAGTACATGGTGATCAAGACGCTAGTGAGTTTAGCGACCGGGGTTATCGTCGGTGTCGGTTTAACCATTATTGGTGTGGATTACGCCATGCTGTGGGCGGTGATCGCCTTCCTATTTAATTACATTCCCAATATCGGTTCTATCATCGCTGCCATTCCTGCGGTGTTATTAGCCTTTATTCAGCTTGGTCCTGCGGCTGCTGGCGGTACTGCACTTTTATATGTCGGTGCCAACATGGTGATGGGCAATATGATTGAACCTAAATTTATGGGCCGCGGCTTAGGCTTATCGACCTTAGTAGTGTTTTTATCGTTAATTTTTTGGGGCTGGTTGCTCGGTTCTGTCGGCATGTTGCTGTCGGTGCCGCTGACTATGGTGGTTAAAATTGCCCTCGAATCGAGTAAAAGTGGTAACTGGTTAGCCATATTATTATCGGACGATGTTGAAGATAAGTTCGTGGCCAACAACACGGAAAACTCAAGTTCCGATGCCGATGAAGCCGATACAAGTACAACAGAGAGTAAGTAATAGAAGATGCAAAGTTTTATACAAGCGCTAGCGACAATTGAATTAGGTGATGATGCAGTGCGGTTATTCCACGGCCGCGGTGGACATTACGTGGGTTGTGAACACCTATGTTTAGATTGGTTTGCGCCAGTGCTATTACTGACCAGTTTCACTCCTTTAGCCGATGACGATTTAGCGACATGTCAGCAGGCCATTGCGGCGCGTTGGCAGGTCATTTGTCCCGGTAGCCAACTGAATTTAGTCTACCAATACCGCAGTGCGGGGGAGACCTTTACTCAAGTGCTGCAAGGCGAAGTGCCTGAGCCGCATATCGTTAGTGAAAATGGCGCACGCTTTCAGGTGCATTTAATGCGCGGACAAAACCACGGTTTATTCCTCGATATGGCTAACGGCCGAGAGTGGGTGAGAGCAAATGCCCACTATAAAAAAGTGCTTAATTTGTTTGCCTATACCTGTGGTTTCTCGGTGGCGGCATTGCAAGGCGGCGCCGATGAAGTGGTCAATATGGACATGAGCAAAGGCGCATTAGGCATAGGCAAACAGAATCATTTGCTGAATGGCTTTAGCGCAGGGGCACGTTTTTTAGGCCATGATATTTTTAAATCTTGGGGCAAACTGAAAAAGCTTGGTCCCTACGACATTATTGTGGCCGATCCTCCGAGCAATCAAAAGGGCAGCTTTGTCGCGACTAAGGATTATGTGCGTTTAATCAGGCGTTTACCTGAGTTACTTGCCGATAATGGTGAAGTATTACTCTGCCTCAATGCACCCGAGCTCGATACCACTTTCCTACGCCAGCAGGTCGCAGATGCGGCGCCAACACTCGAATACATAGAGCGCTTAGCCAATCCACCAGCATTTATGGATGTGTCTGAAGAGAAGTCGCTTAAGGTGCTGCGTTACCGTTTATCGACTCAAGCCTAGTCTAGATTTAGCATAACAGGCCAGTATTAACTGGCCTTTTTGTTTGTTTTTAATAGGGCTAAAGGGCTAATTAAATTACTGATTCTAAAAGTGCAACAAGTATGGATGTGCAAACTCAAGCCAAGCTTGCAGTCAGACTAGCTTGAGTGTTGAGCTTTTTACGCAGTCACTTGTTGATGAGTAAATGGTTACTCAATAGCTTAAACGTTTCGTCAGTAGCTTAATCGTTCAGAGAGCTGCGATTGTCCAAAGGTTTCAATCACTTTGCTCACTTGATGATGGTTTAAGTGTTTGAGGGCGGAAATTTCATCATAAAGCCTGTCCTGAACATCTAATGGCATATTCATGTGTTCCATAAACATGCGGATCCCTAATACATCGCCGTGGCTAAATAATGTCGTTAGTGTGGTGGCTTCAAGCTCAATAAGTGCGTTCATATCTTACCTCCTACTCGCGTCATTACTTAATTGATAGCAGCTAGCGTCGCACTTCCCTAGATTCATTGTTTGTAAGCGATTTCTGTTAATAGCGTTTGTGTATATAGGGCTGCATTAAATGGCGTCATGGGCGGCTAAATATCATCGTCAAAGATGAAAGGTTTTCAGCTTACGGTACAGATTTTAAGCTTTAAAAGTGATAAATCGGCTTTGGTGCCACTAAAGAAGAAACAAAACTGAAAGTTTTCTGTAATTATGGTTTTGGCTTTGTTATACTCCCGCCCACGGAATAATCCCTTTCCTCATAGGCAAAATGTCAGCATAGAATGACATGCCTCTGCGACCTTACCCAATCAAGCAGGAGTTGTTATGGAAGTTCATGAATACGAAAATGCTTATTATCAAGTGAAAGACGATGTACTGACGTCTTTACCTGCTGAAAGCGAAGAAGAAGTGATCCAGGCCTAATCGATAACGATTAGACTGACGGTACTTATGAGTCGGACGTAACAAAACAAGCACATTGAAATAGCAACCTTAGGGTTGCTATTTTTTTAGCTGAAATCGGTGCTAGGATGGAGCGCATGAGAAGACATGCGCAATAAAAGTGGCGAGCGAGAAGGGAGATTAACCGTTTACTTTGCGCTTTTCTGGCATCAGCTCGACGATAGTCCACTTACTGCCAATCTTGTGAAGACGTATGGTCCTGTCATCAATCCACGGCTGACCGCCTTTAAGGCCTTTCATTTTGATCACGACAATGACGTCTTTGGTAAATTTACGGAAAAAGTCGATATCGATATCATCAATTTCCATTTCAACATTGGTCATCGACAGGCCGAGCATATTACGCTGTACGGCTGCGGCAATATGGTAATGGGTGAGCACTTGTTTAATGGGATCGTCGACAAATTGCTTGGCTTGTTCAACATTACGATCAACATAAATCGCTTTAAAAAAGCCTAAGCTCACTTCTTCGGGCGATAACTGGCGTTGATCTTCCGTCGAGGGATCGCCGCAACCAAAGAGGAACAGCAGGGAGATAAATAATAGAGTTCGCATAAGTTTTAGTTATTGGAATTTGTTCTGAGTATCGCGATTTTAGACTTAATGCACAAGTTTTGTCGTTATTTGCAATCTATTGGGAAATGCGTTGACTCAAGCCTATTGAGTGTGGCATATAGTTAGGAGGCATATAAAAAGGTTATCCACAGAAACTGTGGAAAACTATGTTGAAGACTTCAGTGATACTTTGTAAGTTACTGATATTGTCTTGCTTTATCTGCTGGTTAAAAAGTGACGCTTTTCAGTTTTCCGCCATGTTCCACTTTCACTTGTGGATATTTTTCGCCGTTTACTCACCTTATTCACACCGCTTAATTCGTTTTTCCCTCGTATTTAGTCTGCTTATTTTGCCATATTGGCTTTGCTATTGAGCCATTGTCGCAGTGCGATAGCCTTGCTTAAGCTAAATTTGAGCATAAAAAAAGCACCGGTAAGTACCAGTGCTTTTTTGTGCGTAACACTATGCAGATTTCGCTGTGTTAGCCTTTAGCTGCGTCGTTTTGTGCTGCTTGAATTGCCGTTAGGGCGATAGTGTAGACGATATCATCGACTAACGCGCCGCGAGATAAGTCGTTCACAGGTTTGCGCATACCTTGCAGCATCGGACCGATACTGATCAGGTCCGCGCTTCGCTGTACAGCCTTGTAAGTCGTGTTGCCTGTATTGAGGTCTGGGAACACGAAAACGGTGGCTTGGCCAGCGACAGGACTATCAGGTGCCTTAGAGCGAGCAACATTTGGCATAACCGCCGCATCGTATTGCAATGGACCATCAATAATCAGATCTGGGCGTTTTTCTTTGGCGATACGGGTCGCTTCACGCACTTTATCCACATCTGAACCTGTGCCTGAGTTACCGGTTGAGTAGCTGATCATCGCGACTCTTGGCTCGATACCGAAGGCTTTTGCTGATTCCGCTGATTGGATGGCAATATCAGCTAACTGCTCAGCATTGGGATCGGGGTTAATTGCGCAGTCACCGTAAACAAGCACTTGATCTGGCATCAACATAAAGAAGATGGACGACACTAAGCTTGAGCCCGGTGCCGTTTTGATCAATTGCAGTGGCGGACGAATGGTATTGGCCGTAGTGTTAACCGCGCCAGAAACGATACCGTCAACTTCGTTTTGCGCCAGCATCATAGTGCCGAGCACCATGTTATCTTCTAACTGTTCACGGGCCACGACTTCAGTTAAGCCTTTGCTGCGACGTAGATCTAACATAGGTTCTACGTAGCGGTCGCGGACCTCTTCTGGATCGATAATGATCACGCCTTCGCCAAGCACCACATCTTGCTGTGCAGCGATACGCAGAATTTCTTCTTTTTTACCTAAAAGTACACAGCGAGCGATACCGCGTTCGGCACAAATGGCCGCCGCTTTAATCGTACGCGGCTCATCACCTTCTGGCAGCACCACAGTCTTGTGGGCGGCGCGCGCCAATTCCGTGAGTTTGTAACGGAAAGCTGGTGGTGATAGGCGATGCTCACGGGGCGAGTTTTTAGTGACGCTTTCAATCCAAGTTTGGTCGATGTGGCTGGCCACATAATCCTGCACCAGATCAATACGAACCGCGTCATCGACAGGTACTTCATGGTCGAAACGTTGAATGTTGAGCGAGGTTTGCCAAGTGTTGCTGTCGATTAAGAACACAGGTAAACCGGTTTCAAAGGCCTGTTCACACAGCTTAAGGATTTCTGGCTCTGGCTCGTAGCTACCTGTTAATAACAGGGCACCAATTTTCACGCCGTTCATGGCCGCAAGACAGGCTGAAACGATGACATCTGAGCGATCGCCTGAGGTTACAAGCAAGGAGTCAGTCTTAATATGAGTGACCATGTTCGGGATACTGCGGGCACAGAACGTGACTTTACGCAGGCGGCGGGTATGCATTTCACCAGCATTCAGAATGCGTGCACTTAAATGTTTCGCTAAATCCGACGCACGAGGAGCGACAAGATCAAGATTGTAGGGCACGCTGCCTAAGATACGCAGTGGGCTCTTACCCGGCAGTTGGAACATGCTGGCCGCATCTGAGCGTTGAACACCTTGGTGATCAAAGACTTCAGATAGATCAGGGCGCGCGCGACCTTCGTCGTCCACGGGTGCTCCAATCTTGTTAATCACAGCGCCAATTAAGCGTTTATTCTTTTTCCCGCCCCAAGAGTTATAGGCGATTTCGAGGCGATTCATTAGCCCTGTGGCCGTATCACTGCCTGGTGTGGCAATAAAAATCACGTCGGCATCCATAGCTTTAGCGATGGCATAGTTCACATCATCGGCGAAGGGATGATTACGCGTTGGTACTAGACCTTCGACAATTAAGGTCTCTGTGTTGCTAGCGCAATCGGCCGCACGGGCAATGATTTGCTCCATTAAGACGTCGATTTGGTCGGCGCGGATTAAGGCTTCGGCATGGGCCATGTCGAAGGGCTCTAAGGGATTTACTGTTGGCGATTTGCTCAGAATAGTGGTCGAGCGTTCTGGGCCATTATCGTTTGGACGAAGCTGAGAAATAGGCTTAAAGAACTGAACCTTAACCCCGTGGCGCTCCAGTGCGCGCACCATCCCAAGGCTTAAGGAGGTCAGGCCGACTCCGGTACCTATGGGGATTAACATAATATTACGAGACATAAAAACCTCTAGTTTCGATGGTTTTTGGCAGAAGAGTTTCTGCAAATTTGCTTGTGAGTACGGCTACGTAAGGTATCAAGCCGTTTGGGTGAGCAAACGGCTTAGGTCTTTTTATTTGTTGATAAGTTTAATGGAATCTTCGGCGATAACCCATTCTTCGTTCGTTGGGATCACCATGGCAATCGTGCCTTTATCTTGGGTGATGATACCTTTCTTACCGAAACGCGCCGCTTTGTTGCGCTCACTATCGACATGGAAATTGAATATTTCCAGCATGTTGAGCACTTTTTCACGGATTAAATCTGAGTTTTCACCAATACCACCGGTGAAGACGACTGCATCTAAACGGCCCAGTGGCACAGTGTAAGAGGCGATGTACTTGGCTAAGCGGTAGCAGAAAATTTCTAAGGCTAAGGTCGCGCCTTTATGGCCCTCGGCGTAACCTTCTTCGATGCCACGGCAATCGTTGGTCAGCTCGGAAATACCCAGCAGACCACTTTGCTTGTTCATCAGGTTATTCACTTCTTCTAAGGTGTAACCCAGTTGATGAACTAAGTGGTAGATGATTGAAGGGTCAATATCGCCACAACGAGTGCCCATCACTAAACCTTCTAATGGGGTTAAGCCCATAGAAGTGTCGACACTTTTGCCGCCTTTGATGGCAGTGACTGACGCGCCGTTGCCTAAGTGAGCACAGATAACATTCGTTTCTTCAATTGGCTTGTTGAGCATTTTTGCCGCTTCACGGCTAACGAATAAATGACTCGTGCCATGCATGCCATAACGACGGATACCGTGTTCACGGTATAACTTGTAAGGCAGGGCGTAGACATAAGCTCTGTCTGGCATGCTTTGGTGGAAAGCGGTATCAAATACAGCAACCTGTGGCAATTTAGGGAAAGAGGCCATTGCCGCGCGGATGCCGATAAGGTGAGCAGGATTGTGCAGTGGGGCTAATGAAGCACAGTCTTCGATGCCTTTGATCACGCTCTCATCGATGATCACTGAGCGAGTGAATTTCTCACCACCGTGAACGATACGATGGCCAACGGCTTGAATTTTTGCTGCTAATTCAGGTTGTTCCGCAAGAATTTTATTAACAATGTATTCAACTGCTTCACGGTGAGCCGTAAATGCACCTAAGGCTGCTTCATGTTTTTCGCCGTTGATTTTCCATTTAATGCGCGAGTCTTCTAAACCAAAACATTCGGCTAAGCCAGAAATTTGATCGTCACCTGTTTGCGCGTCAATGACGGCAAATTTGAGAGAAGAGCTACCGCAATTGAGCACTAAAACCAGATTATTTGACATGTGTAAACCCTTTGCCATTGTGTTTAATTTAACGATTCAAAAAAATGAGGAACTGCGGTGTTTTTACCATAACAGTCTTGGGGCGATTCGCCAGATTGTGCTATGGTAAAAGCAGTATTCCATTGTAGTTGGTGTCTAAAATTGAGCATTAAGATCCTCAAAACCTTAGGTGATGGTCATCGTTATATGAAGACTTGGCCTATGGTTAGACAACTGGGTTTTTATTTCCCTGAGTATCGGGTCGTCCGAGCCACTCAGTTAGCCATACTGGTGATGCCAGTGTTGGCGTTTTTTGTGAGTATGAGCCAGCTGTATATTCACGGTTGGGCATTTCTACCCCAAGCCGTCACTCTCGGTTTATTTTTCATCAGCTTACCGTTACAGGGGCTGCTGTGGTTAGGTTGGCGAGCGCGCCATCCATTACCGTTAACGCTGTTCGACTGGAGTAACCAGTTGAGTGCGAAGTTGTCGTCCATGGGTATCAATTGCCACACCTTAGGCGCTAAAGCCTGTTACCTCGATATGGCACTGATTTTAAAAATAGCCTTTGAGCGTTTAGATGCCAGTTATTGGGAAGAACTTTAGGCTGTTGCCGCTGTTATCCCTTTTGGCTCTTTTGTTACTGTGGATTAATAAATCGCGTTAATCCCTTGCCCAACAAATACGGCTTTGATCTTTTCCATGGTTTCTCGGCTCGGTGGTGATATGCCATCGAGCTGATAGCTTTCGCCCATGGCTTCCCACTTGTGTTTACCTAATTCGTGATAGGGTAGCAATTCTACCTTTTCAATGTTTTTCATGGGCTTGATAAACTCGGCTAGTTGTAATGCCGATGCTTCATCGTCGGTAAATCCGCCCACCACCACATATCGTATCCACGTTGCTTGATTACGCTCTGCTAAATACTGCGCAAACTGTAATGTTCTATGGTTGCTGACTTTGGTTAACTCAATATGTTTTTCATCGTCCATGTGTTTGATGTCGAGCAGGACCAAGTCAGTATGGTCGAGTAACTCATCAATCACTGGCGTGTACTTACGTACAAAACCATTGGTATCTAAACAGGTATGAATACCTTCTTGTTGACAGGCTGTGAATAATTCGGCGACGAATTCTGCCTGTAAAATGGCTTCACCACCACTGGCCGTAACACCACCATTGCTGGCATCGAGAAAAGGCCGATAGCTGATGATTTGACTCATTAACTCATCGACCAGAACTTCTTTTCCACCATCAAGATCCCAAGTGTCACGGTTGTGGCAATATTGGCAGCGCATTAAACAGCCCTGCATAAAGGTGATAAACCGTATGCCGGGACCATCTACTGTGCCAAAGGATTCCACCGAGTGGATCCGACCGATAACAGCCATTGTGACTCCTGTTAAAATAAGTGAGGCTGTAGCATAGTGTACTACAGCCTTGACTAATTTAGCTTACAGACCTTTTGTGAATGTACGCGTGATCACATCTTGTTGCTGCTCTGGCGTCAGTGAGTTGAAGCGCACTGCATAGCCAGAAACACGGATGGTCAGCTGTGGATACTTGTCTGGATGCTTAACGGCATCTTCGAGCATCTCGCGGTTCATCACGTTGACGTTCAAGTGTTGGCCACCTTCTTTTTTGTCATTGTGGTCGAAGTATCCGTCCATCAATGCCGCTAAGTTGGTACGGCGAGCATCATCATCTTTACCCAGCGCATTTGGCACGATTGAGAAGGTATAAGAAATACCGTCTTGAGCGTGGGCAAATGGGAGTTTTGCCACTGAGGTTAAAGAAGCGATTGCACCTTTTTCATCACGGCCATGCATAGGGTTTGCACCCGGTGCAAATGGCGCACCTGAACGACGACCATCTGGTGTGTTACCGGTTTTCTTACCATAAACCACGTTTGAGGTGATGGTCAGAATTGACTGCGTTGGGATCGCATTGCGATACATTTTACGGTCACGAATTTTCGCCATAAAACGTTCAACTAAGTCACAGGCGATATCATCTACACGTGGGTCGTTGTTACCAAATTTTGGATAGTCACCGCTGATATCGAAATCAACTGCAATGCCGTTTTCATCACGAACAGGTTTTACTGTGGCGAATTTGATGGCAGACAGTGAGTCGGCAGCGATAGACAGACCCGCAATACCACAAGCCATAGTGCGACGTACGTCTCTGTCGTGCAGCGCCATAAGCGCGGCTTCGTAAGAGTACTTATCGTGCATGTAGTGGATTGAGTTCAGTGCAGTGACATATTGCGTCGCTAACCAATCCATTAAACCGTCTAAGCGATTCATCACGTCGTCGTAGTTTAATACGGCGTCAGTGATAGGGTCGGCTTTAGGGGCAACTTGGATTTTCAGCTTTTCGTCAACGCCGCCGTTAATTGCATACAACATAGTTTTAGCTAAGTTGGCGCGGGCACCGAAGAACTGCATGTGTTTACCCACAACCATTGGGCTTACACAACAGGCGATAGCATAGTCGTCTGATTGGAAATCTGGACGCATTAGGTCATCGTTTTCATATTGGATTGAGCTAGTGTCGATAGACACTTTGGCGCAATATTTTTTGAAGCCGATGGGCAGTTTATCTGACCACAATACTGTGATGTTTGGCTCTGGACTTGGACCCATAGTGTAAAGGGTGTTCAAGAAACGGAAGCTTGATTTAGTCACTAACGTACGGCCATCTAAGCCCATACCGCCGATTGACTCAGTCGCCCAAATTGGGTCGCCAGAGAACAATTCATCGTATTCTGGAGTACGTAGGAAACGCACCATACGCAGTTTCATCACGAAATGGTCAATCATTTCCTGAGCTTGTTGCTCAGTTAAGGTGCCATTTTTCAGATCGCGTTCAATATAGATGTCGAGGAATGAAGAGGTACGGCCTAATGACATCGCCGCGCCGTTTTGGCTCTTCACTGCGGCTAAGTAACCGAAGTAAGTCCATTGAATTGCTTCTTGTGCAGTGGTTGCTGGGCGAGAAATATCGCAGCCATATTTGGCAGCCATTTTCTTCATTTGACCTAGTGCACGGTGTTGCTCGGCAATTTCTTCACGTAATTGGATAACATTTGATAATTCTTCACCCGCTTCGAACTGCGCTTGCAGTGAAGTGAATTGGGCAAACTTATCTTTCATCAGGTAATCGATACCGTAAAGTGCCACACGGCGATAGTCACCAATGATACGGCCACGGCCATAAGCATCGGGTAAACCGGTTAAAATACCTGATTTACGGCAAGCCATAATTTCTGGGGTGTAAACATCGAATACACCTTGGTTATGGGTTTTACGCAGTTCTGAATAGATGTATTTAACGTCTTCATCTAGCACGCGGTCGTAGGCAGCGCATGAGCTTTCCACCATACGAATACCACCGTTAGGCAACATAGCGCGTTTTAGCGGCGCATCTGTTTGTAAGCCAACGATAGTTTCTAATTCTTTGTTGATGTAGCCAGCGTCGTGGGAAGTGATGGTAGAGACCATCTTAGTATCGAAATCAACAGGCGCGTGGGTACGGTTTTCCTGTTTGATGCCTTCCATGACTTTATCCCACAGGATTGTGGTCGCTTCGGTGGCACCGGCAAGGAATGATTCGTCGCCTTCAAAAGGCGCGTAGTTTTGTTGGATAAAGTCACGTACATTGACTTCAGATTTCCAATCGCCAGGGGTAAAGCCTTCCCATGCGTTGGCGAACAGTTCAGTTTTTTCGGTCATCGTACTAATACCTTCTGGTTGAGATAAAGGTTATTGGCGATCAGCGTGAAGCGATGCTGAGTATAAGCCAATAGCTAATTCCTGAAATAAAGCTCCCTTCATGATGACGCCCTATGATGGGAACTGGATTTTGAAGTGCTGTCACTCCAAAAGTCTGTCTATTGATACCCGATAAGATGACAAATATTCGCTTACTTTGATTATCGGCTACCGATCAATCTCTTTTGTAATTGGTAAGACCAATTGTCCACAAGCATATTAACATAGGTCTGTCGCTATCGCATCTTAAACGGATTGGTTTGTGCTCGCTTAATCCCAAATTTGCTAGCGAGGTAGCATTTTTTTACCACAATTAGGAATACAGCACGCTTTTCAACTTGGTGTGACATTCAAACCTATCACTCTTTAAATCACTAAACCTATGGTTGTTGTCATTTACTGTCCCCCTTTATCTGGGAGAAATCTATCCTCGTATAGATTGATTTTTGCTGGGGCAGCGTGATGGCCGGATAAGCAAGGTATGGCAGTGGCTGTTGTGTTCGTGACGTAGAAACAAGCTCCTTGTTAGCTATTTGTATTAATTGTAGTTTATTCGCTCATCTCGTTGATGTTTAGGGAATGGCATAGGGTTTCCCCCACAGGCCAAACGCTAATACCTGAATCCTACTAAAAATCATAAAAGAGTGGCTGAGTAAGGCTTTTGCTACTTATCAGGCATGTTGTCGCTTGCTGCTGGGCTAAACTGTCAATAATGAGGCGTGGAGCGCTGGCGGAGTCAATCCAGTGGATATCGAAGTGTGCGAGTCAATCTATTGCCACATCTATGCTTTACTGCCTAATCAATGCTTCACGACTGAGTAGATCTGAGTTTGCTGAAGCTGATTTTGTGAACCGTTTGATAGCGAGTTTGATAACGAGTGTACTTGAGAGTTGAATTAGCTGAATACGAGCCATTTTGGTGTTATGGACAACCTAAATAGCATGTCATTCTGATGGCTAAAATTGACTGCTATTGGTAAGACCAATTAACCTTTTGTGTTTTTGGCTTCAAAGTTTTCACATTTTTGGTGTGAATAACATCACGCTTTAGCAATATCTACTTCACAGCATGAGCGCGTTGTATGGTACAAAGCGAGACTTTAGTGAATCATCATTTTCAGCAAATCAACATCTCGGTTTTGATTCGTGCTATCTGCGCAACGGCGCTGCAGGAGAGATATATGCTACGCATTCAAGTCTGTTTATCTGAAGTTGGAGTCATGCAATGAAAAGCCCAAATCCATCATCAACCCCAACTGTTACAAACAGTGCCCACGAAGCGCCACAGGTTTCAGCGCACTTTAGTTGTTACAATCAGGCGGAAATTTACGGTACTAGCAAAGTGGTTAAAGCGCCTTGGCAATCCTTTGGCCTGGCTGTGTTTGCTGGCGCCTTCATCGCCTTAGCCTTTGTATTTTATCTGACAGTGACCACAGGTGCTGGCGATGCGTCTTGGGGCTTAGTTCGCTTCGTTGGTGGGATAGCCTTTAGTTTAGGCCTGATTTTAGTGGTCGTTTGCGGTGGAGAACTGTTCACCAGCTCAGTACTGAGTACCGTCGCCTGGGCACAAAAACAAGTCTCTGGCGCTGAATTACTCAAGTGTTGGTGCCGGGTTTATGCGGGCAATTTTGTCGGCGCTATACTGATGGTTTGTTTGATCACAGCCGCAGGTATGTATGAACTCGATGGTGGTAACTGGGGATTAAATGCCCTTAAAGTGGCGCAACACAAACTGCATCACACTTGGATCCAAGCCTTTAGCTTAGGCATTTTATGTAACATGTTAGTGTGTTTAGGCGTGTGGATGACCTTCGCCAGCCGTGATGTGTTGACTAAATCCCTACTGTTGATCTTACCCGTGGCCATGTTCGTCAGCAGCGGTTTTGAACACAGTATCGCTAACCTGTTTATGGTGCCTATGGGCATGATGATCCAATCTATCGCCAGCCCAGAATTCTTCACATCTTTAGGTGTGACTCAAGAGCAGTTTGCCGATTTAACCGTGGCTAACTTTATATTCAACAACTTAATCCCAGTCACACTTGGCAATATTGTCGGCGGCGGTGTGATTGTGGGTTTAGGTTATTGGTGGATAGAGCAGGGGAAAACGACGTCAAGCGATCCACACAAAGCTCACCATGAGCACTTTTCAGCGCCCCATTCACATACCGAAAAACCTCAACATGCGAGTGAAATCAAGTTGACGAAGCATTCCTAGAATGTTTTAAATGACCCGTTGAACGATAAGAAAATGCCCAGCAAATAGCTGGGCATTTTTTATGCTTATTTACTGGGCTGCGTAAAAGAAGCAAATAAAAACAGCATCCGAAGATGCCGTTTTTTGATTAGGTTCTAATTGAGAAATGAGATATTAGAATTTCTGTGTATATGTTGCCGTAAATGTACGGCCATATAAGTTGTATAGAGAAGCATCATATTTAAGATCAGAATCTAAAACAGGATCTTTATTAGTTAAGTTACGAATACCTAAACTAATTTTACCTTCCCACGGTGTAGCATAGCCATAGCTAATATCGAATGTTGTTTGCGAAGACAAGCTTCCAACTTGGGCGTATGTATTTGGATCTGTTTTTTCTGATTGGCCATCAATATATTGTGTCAATATAGATGCTGAGTGATCGCCATAGCTCCAGTCGACAACCCAAGTGAATCTGAATTCAGGCATACCATTACGGCCAATTTTATCATTTACTGGCCCATCAAAATATTCCTCCTCATTATAAGAAAGAATATAGCTTAGATCGTACGAACTGCTAAAGTCACCAATAGCGGTTTCAAATCCACTATATGTTAGATTGAAGTCAATACCAGAAGTATCGAAACCGTTGCCATTTGCTTTAGGTGTTGTTGCTGACAACAACTTTCCATTCGGATTATCGCCTACACGTTTAATCTCACCGCGGCTTAAGTTACCGTATCCAACTTTCTGTTCTTCTTTCAGTAGTGAGTCTAAAGAGACAAAAGTAATAACATCTTTGATATCTAAGCTGTAATACTCAACTTTACTACTTAGTTTATCAGTGATATCCCATACGAGTCCTAAGTTGTAGAAATCTGATGTTTCTGGTTTTAACTCACTATTCGCAGTGCGAGTTACGTCATATTGCTTAGCTTTACAGTCAGCGACATTAGTACCTAGAACGTCGCAGTAATGGTAATCCGTTGCCGTATCGGCACTGAAAGAATCTGCTGCAAGTAGATCTGACAATGATGGGGCACGGAAACCTTGACCCCATGATGCTCTGAATACGACGTCATCTAAGAGTTGATATCTTAGGGCTACTTTTGGTGTTGTTGCTGAACCAAAGTCAGAGTAGTTATCGTAGCGATAAGCTAAGTTTAATTCTAAATCTTCGGTTACTGGGATAATGGATTCAGCGAACAGTGCATAGACATCACGGTCACCTGAAGAGCCATTACCTGATGAACCAATAACGTCACCTGCAGCGGTTTGCGCATCAACGTTAGCTTCATATTTGTATTGTAGTGCTTCAGTTCCTATGTACCAACCAATGTTACCTGCGGGTAATTCAATGGCTTCAAAGTTTACACCAGCATTAACACTTTGGAACTCCATTATGTCTTGCTTAAGGGTTTCGTGAGCCATATCAGCTATTACCGATGCACTATTACCTTCTGGACCAAAGTTGAAAATACCATCTTTTACATATCTTTCAACCGTAGGTCTGTGTACATATCCAGTACCATAGTTACTATTTTCAGCCAAATTGTAATGGTATGTGAAGTCCCAACCGAAGCTGTCATGCGTACCAACTAAACCCAGTTGAATATCAGTGCTGTAATCGACAGTTTTTGCATCGCGTGTACCAACATCTGTAAAGCGATAGTAAGCGCGTCCAGCATTTTCGTTTAAACTATTACCAGTGTATTTGCCATCTGCATCATAGTTTTTTACTTCAACTTGACCTGGGGCTACATTAAACCAGCCTGCTGCTGGAGCATAGCGACCGAAAGTTTCATTGCGAGAGAATAGACCTAAGCCTTGAAATACGATTTCATCAGAAAGTTCATATTCTGCATTTACATAGCCAGCAGTATAAGAACGTGCAGCATGATCAGCAGCTTCTGCAGTAAAATCGTAACCACAAACATAGTCACCATCGCCAGCATCATAGATATGCCCACCACCCACCATCTTAGGATTATCACAAGCCGTCATGGGCTTGAATTGGCCTGTTTTCCCATCAAGGAAATTACGAGCGTAAGTTGAAACGCCAGTGGTATCGTCAAATTTTGGCGCTAACACATTTGAGGAACTTGAAAACCAGCGATCACGTTGATAAATGATTTCGCGATTTAAGTGCTCAAAAGAGAAAGTGACACTGCCTTTTTCACCAACAGTGCCACCCACAATTTGTGTTTTCCATTCTTCACCACCATCTTGCACTGGTTGTGAGCTGGTCGCTGAAACTTCAAGGCCTTCAAAGCCTTTTTTAAGAATAATATTGACTACACCTGCAACGGCATCTGAGCCATATACTGCGGAAGCGCCATCAGTTAATACCTCAATTCTTTCAATTGCAGCAGTTGGGATAGTATTGAGGTTGACAGCGGTTCCACCTAATGTAGGCGAGCCTGGCATGCGCTTGCCATTTAACAGTACTAAAGTACGATCTGAACCCGCACCACGGAGGTTAATTGTCGCTTGTGACTGAGCACTGCTACCTGATTTTTCAGAAGTAGATCCAAAGCTGTTTAAATTACTTCTACGCAATACGTCAGCAACAGACATTTCACCCGTTTTCTCAATATCGGAGGCACTGATAGTTGTAACGGGTGATGAGCCTTCCATATCGGTACGCTTAATACGTGAGCCCGTTACTTCAATACGTTCAACTTTTGCACCGTCTTCAGCAGCAAATACAGCTGACGTAGATAAAGCGGCTGTGGCAGTACCGCTGATTAACGCAAAGCGAACAGCTTTGGCTAATGTAGAATTTGCGCGCATTTTATTCTCCCTTAACACATGTTGTATGTTTATTTTTATTTTTCTTAAATGGTTACTTATGTAAAGAATAAGCACTCATTTAATTAAGCTCAGGATATAACCACAAGAAAATAACAAGTGCAACACTGAACTTTAATGGCTTTTGTTGTTAATTTGTTAATTCAAATCATTTAAAGGTTGTAGGGAGATTTGTCTTGAGTCAATAAACATAGGTGCGGGGTCTATTTACTGAGGGATTTGTTTGTGACACCTCTTATTTGTTTCTGTTTGTCGATTATTTTGCAGTAAATTTGTTTGTATATTGTTATCAGTTTGCGTCTCGCGTTGGGTTGTAAAAATAATATTTTGTGATTATTTTCATATAAAAAAGATAAAACCTGATTAATATATGGTTTGCCATTCTATATATTTGGAATTAAAAGCTTTAGGTGTTATGTGGTATAAGGTTTTTTGTGCGGTTTAATTTAATGTAATTTTGTTATTCACGATTTGTAGTCATGGGCTCAATAATTACGGTGTGCAGTCCTGTAAAGGTTGATAAGTAATCTTTTTTGAAGTGAATGCCAAATTTATAATTGCTTAAATACAAAAGGAAGGTGAATATATATTCACCTTCCTTTTGGTTTATGCTCAAGTTTGAAAATAATCTCTCATGTTAAACGAATACATTTTACAAACTGCAATTCTGTTTATTTACTCTCAAGTATGGTTGTTTGTTCTATCGCTTTAAAGCGTACTGGAAAATAGTGTCCTAAATAGCGTAGAGCGACATAGACAACCACTAAGGTGGCGATCACAAGCTCGAATTCTGCTAAGTATTTTATCCATATCGCTAACTCACTCATGTTATTGAACAGGGTTAACCAAGCGGCGGTTTTAAAGAGCGCGGTAGCACCGATAACCATAGGGAAGGTAAAGGCGGCATAGCCTGGGCTAAAGGGCAGCTTTAGCAGGTGAAAGAAGGCTAAGTAGATGATGCTCGTCATTAAAATGGCGATGCTCAGCAGTAAGGCGACTAAGGGAATTGACGCCTGCTCGCAAACGGTCAAATAACCTGCGAGTGATAAACTGGCGGGCGCCGCGAGAATGGCAATGGTTGGTTTAGCGGCATCAGGTATCGCCTGACAGAAAATGAGGCGATAGAGCATTAAAGGCAGCATGACTAAGTAAGCTAACATCCCAAAAACCAAAATGGCGTTTGCTAGCCATTGGTAGTCAGATACAGGGAAAGACACCGCCGCGACGATAATGCCAATCGGTGGCACGAACCAGCTTGGTACCATGTGCTCGAGTTTAAAATCGATGGCGCGGTAGTAGATAAACGCGCTTAAGAAGAGCACATGTATACCTATGGCCACTAGCCACAGGGTTAAGCCAGCTTGGGGGAAATAATCGCCGAGTGTTTTAGACACCACCATCAGCCCCATGGCGAAGGTGGGGATCACGCTACCAATCACTGGGTGGCTGAGTTCGTCCTTTAGAATAGTCGGATGCAGCATAAACTTACCCATGAGCAGTAACAGTAACACAGAGGCGATGATGGCGCCTGTGAGTTGTCCTGCGCCATTAAGTGAAGGTGTCATGTTCTCCCAAGTCCAACCTAAGCTGGCAATGGCAAGTGCCAGCCCTGCCATAGGGCTGGGAAGTTTAGCTGCGTGGGATGTCCAGCGTTTGCGTTTTGAAGTCATGTTGAATATCTCTCAATACTGACAATGCTTAACATCGCTTTTTTGGGGCGCTGTTTTGATGTCCTCAGTGTACTGCGGGTATTAAGAATAAATAAATTTGATTAATTTTATTCATAAAGTAATTTTTTCTTATCAATATTGGTGTTAATGGCGTTGGTATAGGTTGAGGGGGAAAAGGCATAAAAAGGAATCGATTGACGAGAATCTCTGTGCTTTATAACTCACTGAGCCGTTAATGCTACTGGTGATACTGAGAACTATGAGCTGCATCCAAACTTGAGCTAGAACTTGTTTACGCTCTGCAGCCGGGATCTAATTAATGCAATGTCACAAATAAAAATACCCAGCAGAGGCTGGGTATTTTAAAGGGGAATCCAACGTCGATTATTGAATGTTTTCTTCGTCGCCGAATTGGCCTTGGAACAAGACTGAAGATAAGTAACGTTCGGCAGCCGATGGCAAAATCACCACAATGGTTTTACCCGCAAATTCTGGTAATTCAGCGATGCGGTTTGCGGCAACAACGGCGGCACCTGATGAAATACCCACTAAAATGCCTTCTTCTTGCATTAAGCGGCGGGCCATGTCGATGGCTTCATCGTTAGTGACAGCTTCTACGCGGTCAATCAACTCTAAATCTAAGTTACCAGGGATAAAGCCTGCGCCAATACCTTGAATTTTATGCGGCCCTGGTTGTACCGGTAAACCTGCTAAGGTTTGCGCAATCACAGGAGAATCTGCAGGCTCAACCGCCACTGAGGTAATGGTTTTACCTGCCACTTTTTTCAAGTAACGGCTCACACCTGTAATTGTACCGCCCGTACCTACACCTGCAACAAACACATCCACTTCGCCATCGGTATCATTCCAGATTTCTGGACCTGTGGTTTTTTCATGGATTTCAGGGTTAGCAGGGTTATTAAACTGCTGTAATAAAATGTATTTTTCAGGAGCCGATTGACGGATTTCTTCCGCTTTATCAATCGCACCTTTCATGCCTTTCGCGCCTTCTGTTAGCACGAGATTTGCGCCAAGGGCTTTAAGCAGCTTACGACGCTCTAAACTCATGGTATTCGGCATGGTTAGAGTGAGTTTATAACCACGGGCCGCAGCAACATACGCCAGCGCAATACCTGTGTTGCCAGACGTCGGCTCAATCAGTTCGTGGTCTTTAGTCAGTAGCCCCTTTTTCTCGGCATCCCAAATCATATTGGCACCGATACGGCATTTAACACTGAAACTTGGGTTACGCGCTTCGACTTTGGCCAGCACTTTACCTTGGCTAACACGGTTTAAACGTACTAGCGGGGTATTACCAATAGTATATGAATTGTCTTCGAAAATTTTGCTCATGGATTGCTTGCTCCTATGTTGGCACTATTGAATCATAATCTGCTGTGGCGCTTTTAGAAGTGATTGTTTGTTCTTCTTTATTCGATTTGGTTATTAAAGGGCTTACTGTTATTCGCAAACCCTGATTGGCAGCCAGTTTAACTGTGTTAACCTCTTGCTAACATAAAAAAGATTGTTGCATTCGCAAGGATAACTTCTTGATGTGTCAATCGTAAAACAAGCCTATCACTCGTATCGGACAAGACGCAAACATGAAACAACAACAAACGGATTTGGGCAAAGACCCAAAAACTATGGTAACTCCCCATGCTTTTACCATTGCAGACACTGTACTTTATACGCCATTGGCGACGCCGCTAAAACGCGCTTTAGCCATGTTGATTGATGGTTTGCTAATCACTGTGTTAGCGGAGCAGATGGATTGGATGTTTGTATTGCTGGTGGTCGGTATCATTTATATTGAGAAACGCAGTCATAAATTAGGTCGTTTACTCAAATGGGGACTTTATGCCGCGATGTTGGCTTTTATGCTGCTCACGACCGCTGATAACCTGCTTAATGTTAATGGTTCAAGCAATACCGATAATGAGCAGGCAGTTGAGGGGGCTGCATTGGGTAAACAAATTCTTACCTCGCTTCCGGCCATCATTTCGTTGAGCCTTTGTGATAATTACGCTTGTGGTAAAACTCAAGTTCAACCCTTGCGCGAGGTGATAGAAAATGCTTCAGCATCAAAGGGCATGACAGAGACTGAGCGACGGGAGATAGTCCTTCACGCCATAGCCAACAGTAGTTTGTCTGCCGCAGACAGCGAAAAGCTCCAGACGGAAGTCCTTGATGGCACCTTGTGGCCAGTTATCGCGCCCCAAGCTGAGTTGCAAATGCCTGATACTCAGTCTGAGCCGCTCAAGTCGACACAAGCCATTGGAACCAGTGAACCAACTGATCCCGCGCAAGGTGTTGTGGCTAATGCAGCAAAAGTAACCGAAACGACAGACACAACCAAAACAGTACCTTCGCCAAGCACAAGAGTGAAAAGCGTCGATGATGACGATGAATCCACCACCCACAGTGTTATCGCTTGGGTTAAAGGCTTTATGAGTGATATGGGATTGGGCTTTGGTTGGGCGGCGTTTTACTTTACCGTTTTTACCGCCCGGTTTGATGGGCAAACCTTAGGCAAGAAGATGCTTGGCATTCGGGTGATCCAGCTCGATGGCGCTAAAATCAGTTTATGGGCCGCCTTTGGCCGTTATGGTGGTTACGCCGCAGGCTTCACCACTGGCTTACTTGGCTTTATGCAAATATTTTGGGATGCCAATCGGCAGGGGATCCAAGATAAAATATCTTCAACAGTCGTGATAGACTTAGCACAAATGCATAAAAAGCAACGATTAGAGCAGCAAGTACAGGGGCAAAGTGAGTTAGCGCCCGCGCTTACGAGTGATGATGCCGCCTCTGCTCACCTTACAACAAGCACCCGTTCGGAGCACCTATGAAACAGGTCGTGATTTCGGGGAGTGGCTTATTTACGCCGCCCCACAGTATTTCTAATGAAGCCTTAGTTGAGAGCTTCAATGCCTATGTGGATATTTATAATCTTGAAAATGCAGGCTTAATTGAGCAAGGCCATGTCGCGGCTTTGTCCTATTCCTCAAGCGAATTTATTGAAAAGGCCTCAGGCATCAAGCACAGATATGTGATGGTGAAAGAGGGGATTCTCGATCCCGAAGTCATGATGCCGTTAATTCCTGAGCGCAGCAGCGACGAGTTATCTATGCAGGCTGAAATTGGGGTTGAAGCCGCATTGATGGCACTTAACAATGCCAATCTCAAAGCTGAGCAGATTGATCTGGTGATTGTCGCCTGTGCTTATACTCAGCGTGCCTATCCTGCGATGGCGATTGAAATTCAACGTGCACTCGGTACGCGCGGTTATGGTTACGACATGCAAGTGGCCTGTTCATCGGCAACCTTTGCAATTGTTGCCGCTGCTAATGCGATTGCGACGGGCTCAGCTTCAAGAGTGTTAGTCATCAACCCTGAGATTTGTTCGGCGCAGGTGAATTATCGCGACCGTGACAGCCATTTTATCTTTGGTGATGTCGCGACCGCACTGGTACTGGAAGAGCAAAGCTTAGCTCAATCTGACAATGTGTTTAAAATTCTCTCAAGCCGCTGTTTTACTGATTACTCGAATAATATTCGCAGTAATTTTGGTTTCTTGAATCGCTGCGATCCCAGTGCTGCCCATCAGGCCGATAAACTGTTCCACCAACAAGGGCGCAAAGTGTTTAAAGAGCTGCTGCCGATGATTTACCAACATTTGGATGAACATCTGGCCGAGCAAGCGTTAACGCCGCAGTCTTTTAAGCGTCTGTGGTTACATCAAGCGAACATCAACATGAATCAGTTCGTGGTGAGAAAGCTGCTTGGGGATGATGTATCAGCGGAACAAGCGCCCGTCGTGTTAGACGAGTACGCCAATACCGCATCCGCGGGCTCCGTGATTGCATTTCATAAGTATTCCAGCGACTTTAAAGCGGGTGATTTAGGCTTATTAAGCTCTTTTGGCGCAGGATATTCCATCGGCAGTGTGATTTTGCAGAAGTGCTAAGCTGAACCTAGTAGCGCAGATTGTTCTGCGATCTTTATCAATAAAAACAGCCTCA